>NZ_JBNDHS010000017.1:0-81530 GCF_056755095.1 Rhizobium sp. SVR5-9E
ACCACGGATTCTGCAGGTCGATCAACGAAAACAGCGGCGCGCCGGGCGAGAAGTTCTCCCCAAGTTCGGCTATACGCGTGGTGACCTGGCCGGAAATCGGCGCGCGGATCGTCAGTTCCGCAATGTCGACCTCTTGTTGGTTGAGGGAAGAGCGTGCCTGCTCGACCTGTGTCGCGGCAAGCGCCTTTTCCTCCTTGCTGGCTCCGGCGACGGCGAGTTCGAGATTGGCCTCGGCTGACTCGCGCTTGCGGATCGCGGCTTCGAGGTTGCGGGTCGTTTCGTCCACGCGCGATTGCGTCGAGGCGCCGGTGGTGATCAGCTTTGCCTGACGATCGAAATCCTCTTGATACAACGTAACGTCGGCCGCGGCCGCTGCCAGTTCCGCCTTCCGCGCGGCAATGGTTTCCGGCCGGGTGCTATTGACCCGAACAAGATCCGCTTCCGCCACGGCCAGGGCCGCCTTGGCCATATGCAGGCCCGCGACAAGCTGCGGGCTTTCCAGCTCCGCAATGGTCGCGCCGCTTTCAACATTGTCGCCGACGTCAGCGTTGAGCTTCACGATTCTACCGGAGACGCGCGGGCTGATATCCACCCGATTGGCCGAAACTTCGCCCTGGACGATCAACGGAGGTGGTCTCGTTGCGAACCAGAGAAGCGCACCTAGCCCGATGAGAACCGCCAAACCAGACAAGACACGAGCCAATCGCCACATTCATCCGCTCTCCCAACTCACGGCCAAATGTATCCGTCAAAATCCCAACCGCTCTGGAATCGTCGGCGCCGAAAAGCCTAGCAGACGACGCTTGCAAATGCACCAACTCCTTCCAGTCAGGGAGCACTCTGCCGAGAGCCGGCCAGTGACATCGATGTGGCGTCGCTCGAAACGTAGGGATCGATGTCCAAGAGGGCAATCCGATCGCCGCGTTCATTTCCAGAACCGTTTTGTATCGATAACGTCGCCCAGCGCAGCCTGAGCGGAGCCGATCAGGCTTGCCTTGTTCTCGTGCGAGATGACGCTCTCATGCGCCGGATGATCCCACAGTCCATGCTTGCGTAGCACTTCCGGACCGGTGGCGAGGTCATTCAGGGCGCCGAGATGATCCTGCAGATCCTCCATTGCGGAAATGAAACGCTTGTGCCGTCGCTGCCCGCGTTTGTCGTCGAAAAGCGAACCGAAGAACTCGGCCGCGTAGCGCAGCTTCTTCGCGTCCTTCCTAACCTCGTGGCGATGTTCGTCGTCAATCTCCGCCAGCGCCTTGCCATGCTTCTTGAGCTTTTTCCGCATGCGGTCGAACGCCGAGCACGCGAAGTCGTCTGCGGACATCTCGCGAACCTCGGCCGTCTGCGCGTCGGTGAGGTAGTCTCCACAGTGGAGCCACTCGTTGAAGTCCAGCACCAGGGCGCGCGCCCGAGCGGACTCCAGTGCTTCGACGGCGTCGTCGTAGGCAACCTCCCGAGCCTCGTGGAGGCGCCGGCGCATGTCGACGTCATTCGCCTTCGGAAGGAGCACATCAACATTGCGAGCCTCGCCGAGGACACCGGCTAACCACCGAAGCTCGTCCTTGAGCCGTTGCGGTTCTGGTCCCGGAAGCATCGGCTTGTAGAGCGAGAACGCGGACCGAAGCCTCCGAAGCGCCACGCGAGCCTGATGCAGCGCCTCGGCGTTGCGATGCCGCAGGAGGGTGTCTTCGTTCAGGCGAAATTGCCGGAAGCACGATGTCGCTACCGTCTGGAAGGACGTGGCAGTTCGCATGTTCCGCTGCAGATGAAGCCGTTCTGCCTTGCGGGCCGACAAGCATAAAGCCTCGCTCCGCCTTCGACTGGACGCCGAAGCGGATAGGGGCGATAGCCTCCAGCTTGCGCGTGAATACGAATAGCTGGGCGGGATCGCCGTCCTTCAGTTCGAGTTCCATTTCTCGGACGGGCGTCCTGCGGTCGCCGGACATGACGTCGCCTCGATCGAGCACGATCTCGATCTTCGAACCTGCCTCATTGACATTCCAGATACGGCGTTCGATCTCGACCTGGAACTTAATTTCGACCGCGAGGCCGTTGCCGAACTCACTTTCAAGAGGGGTCGAATGATCGAGGACCGGCCTGTCCTGTTCAAGCGGCGTCTCCCATTCCGACCGCGCGAAGAGCGATGCGCTCTCTCCGCTTGCCTTCACCGTCTGAACACGAACGTCTCCTGTCTGTCGGACGCGGAGAGTGAAGCCGCGCTCGAAGAGCTGTCGGTCCGCCGTGTCGAAATACGTCGACTTTTGCCGCAGGACCTGCTGCGGCGCGCCCAACAGGTCGGAACCAAGAAGGGTTTCCATCGCTTGAGGCGTGACGTCGAGCTTGATTTCGATTTCTGACGGCAACGGTACCCCTCCATGTCTTGTAGCCGGACAACGCGTAGAACCGATAGTTGGTTCGGGTTCATCAAAGCGTGATGAAGGCTGGATAAAGCGGAGAGCCCAAACCCGCAGCAAGGACAGAAATGGCACACGACGGATCGCAGCCTCAGTCCGAACGGCAAGTCGACGCGCGCGAAATCGAGCAGGCCGGAGCGATCTGTTGTCGCCGAGACAAGAAGGGACGGTTGCATATCCTTCTCGTCGGCAGCCGGCGTAACGGCCGGTGGGGCGTTCCCAAGGGACACCTTGACCCCGGCGAAGCGACCGCCGCCGCGGCCGCGCGGGAAGCCTTCGAGGAAGCCGGCGCGTCCGGCGCTGTTGATAAGGCAGTCTTCGGTTCGTTCACCTATCGGAAGGAAGGCAGTTCGCATCTCTACCGGGTCTCGGTTCACCTGCTGGAGGTCGCCTCCGTAGCCAACAGCTATCCCGAGAAGTCGGTCCGGAAAAGCTGTTGGTTTCCGGCCAAGGTAGCGGCCGCAGAATCCTCGCAGCCGGGGCTGAGAACGCTGTTGCAAAAGCTGTTGTGATTGATCGCGTGTTCGGTTCTGATTTCTCGACGAGGGCCCGGCGCATGCCATCGATACCGCTGGCTCGCGCTCGAAGCGGCTCATTGACGCCGCGCCAGTTGTTCGAAAACTTCCTCCGGTGCAGCCTTCGACTGGTTGCAGATTCATCCGACTGACGGCGGCGGAAAAATCATCATAGCACACCGCCTACGCCTCGGGTTCCGAATGGATCCAAGGCTGTGCTGGCAACTTGCAAATTCGTTCCCGCAGACGCGGTAGGGAGAAATCCAGGAAGGCGCGCAGCTTAAGCGGCACCTTGCGTTGGCTTGGGTAGATCAGACTGGCTGGGAGGAGGGGAGATTCATACTCTTCCAGCAACGTCACCAGCAGGCCCGCCTTTAGAAACTGACTTGCCAGGTAAGACGGCATCCGCGCAACTCCAGCCCCAGCCACCGCGGCGCTGGCGGCGGCCTCGACCGAATTCTCGAGAAGCCGATAGGGGATCGGGACAATTTCGAGTGTCTCTTTCGAACCAAATTCCCAGTTTGACCCGCCTGTCCCCGGTATGATCGCACGGTCATAGGCCACACAGTTATGCGAGCCGAGATCGGAGGGTTTTTTCGGCACACCGCGGATTTTCAGATAAGCAGGGCTGGCACAGAGCATCCGGCGGAAATATCCCAGACGTAGAGCAATCATGCTGCTGTCGGCTAGTTCGCCGACACGGAGCGCAATATCCACATCCTCCTCCATCAGGTCCACCCTCCGATCGTTCAGCAGAACGCGCACGCGAATATCCGGGTAGGCCTCCAGAAATTCCTGAACGACGGGCATGACGTGAACGCGCCCCATGATTTGTGAGACGCTGATCGTCAGTTCCCCCCGCGGTGTCACGTACTCTCCGGCGGCACCGCGTTCGGCTTCTGCGATATCATCCAGAATCCGCCGGCATGATGCGATGTAGCTCCGGCCTGAATCAGTCAGTGTCAGCTTGCGGCTGCCGCGCAGCAGCAACCGGGTTTTCAGGTGCTCCTCCAGCTCGGAAACTCGTCTGCTGACCGTCGTCAAAGGAAGGCCAAGCTGTCGACCGGCGGCAGAGAGGCTCCCCGCGTCTACAGCAGCAAGCAGAATGGTCATGGCATCGAGACGGTCCATAGCCTTTCACCCGGTGAAAGGATGTCTCCCAAGTTTACCGTCTGATCGCCCAGACTGGAACCGTCTATGTTCCTCGCGTCGCGGCCGAATGTCCGACATCCCAACGCTGCTCTAAAGGGAGACAATGCAATGATCATGCTCATTCAGACGTTTGCCGCCGTCGGGACCGTGCTAGCCACGAGTACCTTCGCCCATGCCGCGATCCACAGCGCGAGGGACATCCGCGGCACTTCACCCTACGTCGCGATTGGCAGTGGGCCTGCCCATAATCTGATCTGGGATTCTTCGCCTCCCCGTTTCCCGAGGCGCTGGCCGGAGCCGCCCTCTGAGCTCGGTACCGCGTAGAGGAAAGCGCATTGCCGTGCTCAGCCTCGCCTCCGGGTACCCCTCAAGGGCCGGGCGTTCCGCTTTATGCAACAGGCAGTCAGAAACATGCAAACCAGAGGAGAATACAAATGACCATGCTCATCAAGACGCTCGCAGCCGTCGCCGCTGGCACGTTGTTCGCCACAGGCGCCCTCGCTCAGACCGCAAGGGAAATCCGCGGCGCTTCACCGTATGTAGCCGTCGAGAACGAACCCGCACCCAAGCTGATTGTGGATCCACCGCTTCCGGAGGGGCTGGCCCTGGGCGTCTTCTGGGCCCAATACCGAGTGGAGAACCTGCGCATCGTGCCTGTCTTCGGGACCGGCGCCGTCCAGGCATCTCCCCGTATCGGGCACCTGCACATCATTGTCGACGACCTGCCCTGGTGGTGGGCCGACGCGAGTGACAACAACACCGTCGACATCGCCGGGTTTCCACCCGGCCCGCACAAGGTGAAGATCGCCTTGGTGGACGCTAACCACGACCTCATTCCCGGTCAGGCGGTGACGGTGCCGTTCACGATACCCGCCTCGGCGAAATTGTCCCACGAGCATCACGCCACAAAGTGACGCGCGATCCCTGCAAAAGGCAAGAGCACGCCGGAGCAGGACATTGAATTCTCAAGCTGGGCGCGACTGGTATCTCATCCGCGCGCAGCCTCGCGGTTGCGCGACCTGAGCGGGAACGCCAGCCCCGCCTCCTCAGGCGGCCACTTGAAGGGCCTTAACACCGCAACTTGGAGTCATCTCATGCTCGATTGGAAGAAAAAGATCCAGGACGTCAATTTCCGCCTCAAGCAACTGGCGGCAAGGACGCCGGATACGCTCAAGGGCGCCGCCCTCCTGGCAGGTGCGGGCGCAAAGACCGGCCACCTCGATGCCAAAATGCGCGAACTGATCGCCTTGGCAGTCGCGGTGACGACCCGCTGCGACGGCTGCATTGCCTTTCATTCGGCGGAAGCCGTCAAACTCGGCGTCAGCGACGAGGAGATTGCCGAAGCGCTGGGCGTCGCCATCAACCTCAATGCCGGTGCGGCCATGGTCTACAGCAGCCATGTGCTCGACGCCGTCAGCAACCTCAAATCCTAACCCCAGCAAAGGAAAGAGCATGCTAAACGGAAAGACAGCGCTTATCACCGGCGGCACCTCGGGCATTGGTCTAGCGACCGCCAAACTCCTACACAAGAACGGCGCTCGCCTTGCGATCACCGGCCGCGATCGGGCGGCGCTCGAGCGGGCGCGGGAGACGATCGGGCAGGATGTCCTGCTACTGCAGACAGACGTGCTTTCCCGCGACGCTTTGCAAAATATGGCGATCGACGTTCGGGAGGCATTCGGCGCTCTCGACATCTTCTTCGCGAACGCCGGCGTCGCCTATGTTACGCCGTTGTCCACCACCGACGAGGCTCAGTACGACCGCCTCATGGACACGAACTTAAAGTCGGTGTTCTTTTCCATTCAAGCGGCGGAGCCGATCATGAGGGAGGGTGGCTCGATCATCCTGAACACAGGCTGGCTCAATCAGGTTGGTGTGCCTGGTCGAGCGATGCTCTCAGCATCGAAGGCGGCCGTGCGTTCCCTCGCTCGCACGTTGTCGGCGGAATTGCTAGGCAGGCGCATCCGCGTCAACGCTGTCAGTCCGGGCCTTATAGAGACGCCCATTCTTCGCGGCGTAGGCCAATCGGAGCATCCTGGACAGACCGAAGCGGAATTCCGTGACTACCTCTCCGGGGCAAGCAGCCTGATTCCGATCGGTCGGCTTGGACAGCCCGAAGAAATCGCCGCCGCCGTGCTGTTCCTTGCCAGCGACGCATCCAGCTACATGCTCGGATCCGAATTGGTCGTTGACGGTGGGTTCGGTGAACTCTGAACGCGAAGCGCGCACCATGCCGAGCGCCACAACTCTTTGACGATGGCTTGTCGCAGCCGGGGGCTTTGCCCCGGCTTTTTTAACAAGTTCCGGCCAGCGACCCCACTGACGCCCAGTTTGATCGATTGGGGCAACGTTGACCGGTCGTCTCGACACAGCCAATTTCAATAACCCGCATTCCGTGCCGAGAGCGTCCACGCGGCGGCAGCCGCGATGCGCACGACGCCACTGTTGCCATCGCGAAAGCTCGCAATGACATCCGATGCTCTGTGCGACGCCGAGAGCATAGTCTGGCTGTGATCGGCAAGCGCCCGTCCGAGAGGCGTAGGCTGCAGTGGACGGTGTCCCATGTCAGCTTCGAGCGGCCGCCGACGCGGTGCTTTCACGGACAACGAGCTCTACAGGCAAAATGGTCTCTACAGGAATCGTTGCGTTGTCATCCGAGTTCAGAAGCTGCAGCAAGACATCCGCGGCGGCCTTTCCTGCGCCATATTGCTGGATGCGGACTGTAGTGAGCTTCGGCTGAATAAGATTCAGAAACGGCATGTCATTGAAGCCGGTAATCGAAATCTGCTCCGGACAGGCGATATTTCGCTCCCTCAGTGCCTCAATGGCGCCCAATGCCAATCGGTCGTTAGCGCAGAGAACGGCCGTAAAGGGTTTGGCAGAGGCCAGCAATGTCGAAAGGCACCGTGCTCCTTCGGCCTCGTCGAACCGCGACGCAACGACGACCAGTTCATCTGCGACGTTAACATTCATATCCTCTGCTGCCCTGCGGAACGCCACCAAGCGGAGCTGGCCCGTCGACAAACCTTGCGGGCCAGCAATGTGGGCAATGTGCCTATGACCGAGGCTCCGCAGATGTCGTAACATCTGACAAATTCCAGAATCCTCGTCGTTGACGACCGAAGGAATGGGTGACCCGTCCACCTTTCTATTCAAGGTCACAACGGGTAATCCGTCCTGAGCCGCCCTGGCGATGGCCGGATCGTTACGCAGTACCGCGGCATGGATTATCCCATCGACGCCGCGGTCACGTAGCACGTCGATAAGACGTTCCTCCCGTTCCACATCGCTGTCCGTGTTGACGATAATGGACGCGTAACCCAGCGGCTCAAGCACACTTTCAATTCCGCGAAGAATTGGTGGAAAGATCACGTTGGTAATATCGGGAATTATCACACCGACCGTCATCGTTCTATTCGTCCGAAGCCCCGCAGCGACTCGATTGGGTCGGTATCCAAGTGTATGCGCTGCCGCCTGGATGCGATTGGCGACTTCCTCTGTTAGATGTCTCCGCTCCACAGGGTCCAGAGCACGAGAAACCGTGGAGACATGAACGCCTGTCTCTCGAGCTATGTCCTTCAATGTAATTCGTTTTTTCAACATGCTCGTTCCCTCTCCCTAAACCATTTTAAAGCCTGTGCCGAAATAAGCAATCGATTGCACGAAATTGTTGACGGCTTCTAGATGGGCATGCTAGGGATTACGCAATCGATTGCGTGAAAATGCGCACGTTCCTGGTGTGGAGGCACCGGGTAAGGATTTGCCCCTACCGTTGGCAAATTTTTTTGTCTCTTTCTGCAATCGATTGCGGATCAGGTTTCAGAGAATGGAGGAGCATCGATGAAACTCTCAGTCCCTTTTGCAGTAACGGCTGCCCTTGCGTTTAGCGTGGCGATGGCGCAGGCAGAAAACATCAAGATCGGCGCATCACTGCCGATCACAGGCGGCCTAGCCGTCAGCGGCGAAAAACATAAACGCGGATATGAACTCTGCACGAAACTGATCAACGACGCCGGGGGCATCCTCGGCCGACATGTCGATCTTATCGTCAGCGACAATCGTTCGGATCCTGCAACCGCAATCAATCAGTACGAGCGTTTCATCAACGTCGACAAGGTCGACGCCGTATACGGGACGTTTTCGAGCCGTCTAACTTATCCGGTCGCAAGTATCCTGTCCAAGTACAACATGGTTCATGCCGTGCCCTCTGGCGGGGCCTTGCGCATCTACGAGCAGGGCTACAAGAACCTCTTCTATTTTCAGGTCGGGGCAGCCGAATATACCGGCAAAGATGTGGTCAATGTTATCAAGGACCTAATCCCAGCAGGACAGGGGCCCAAGTCAGCTGCCATTGTCCATGCTGATGACTTCTTCGCAAATGCGATCGCCTCCGGCCTACTTGGCGAAAAGGTGATCGATGCGGCAACGAACAAGCAGATCGCCGACCTTGCGCCTGGATATCTCAAAGAGGCCGGCATTGACGTCGTCATGCAAGAGAAGTGGCCAGACGATGGCTTCAACGACTGGCTGAACCTTGCGAATTCAATCAAGCGTTCCGGCGCCGAGCTGATCATCGGTCTGACAGCGTCCGAGGAAGAGGCTGTCCAGCTCACGCGTGCACTCAAGACGGTAGGTGCGAAGCCGAAGTTCGTCTATCTCAGCCAGGGCGCCCAGTATGAGTTCATCGAGGGTGTCGGCGCGAGCGCGGCCGAAGGCGTCATGGTTCACGCCAACTGGCACAAGGATGCACCCTTCGAAAGCACGTTGGCCGGCAAGCCGTTCACGAATGCCGACTTCGTCAAGGCCTTCAACGCCGCATATGGCGTCGATCCCGATGAAGACAGCGCCATTCCGTTTGCCGTCTGCCAGGGCATCGAACAGGCAATTGCCGGGTCCGGTTCGACCGACAATGCGAAGATGGGCGAATGGCTTCACGAGCGCACCAAGGACAACCCCGTGCGCACGGTGCTTGGCCGCTTCTCTTGGGACGACCGCGGCCTTGCCAAGGACAAATCGTACATCATGACGCAGTGGCAGAGCGGCGAGTTGAAGTTCGTCTATCCCAAGGATGAGTTTCAAGGCGTTTCGCCGTTGAGCTATCCCAAAGCAGGTTTCTGACGAGACCCTTCGCGGGTGGCTGGAAAGCCTCCCCGCGATCCCAAGCCAGCAGACGACAAGGAGGCCGGGCGATGCTCGAGGTCAGAAATCTTTGCAAGCATTATGGAGGGTTGCGAGCCGTGGACGGCGCCTCCTTCGCGGTTGAAAGAGGGTCTATCACTGCACTGATCGGACCGAACGGGGCAGGCAAGACCACCGCTTTCAACTGCATCAGCCGCACGGTCACCCCGACCTCCGGTGAAGTCTGGCTGGACGGCGAGCGTATCGATCACCTGTTTCCGCACAAGATAACGGCCAAGGGCCTCAGCCGCACCTTTCAGATCTCGCGCAATCTATCGGACATGACCGTAATCGAAAACGTCATCGTCCAGTCGAAAGTCGATGGTCTGCGTGGCCTTTTCCGTCCGGCCATGAGCCGGGAGGAGAAGGATAAGGCACTGTCGATCCTCGATTTTCTGGGAATCACGCGTATTGCCTACGAGGATGGACACAATCTGTCTTATGGACAGAAGAAACTGATGGATCTTGCAGCACTCCTGATGTCCGATCCGAAAATCGTCCTGCTCGACGAGCCGGCGGGCGGCGTCAATCCATCGCTAATGGAAGAAATCGTCGACCGCATCCGCGCGCTCAACGAAAAAGGGCTCACCGTTCTCATCGTCGAACACAACATGGACCTGATCATGCGGCTATCCCACAAGGTGGTCGTTATGGCGCAAGGCCGGGTTATATGTTCGGGTACCCCGGATATCGTCCGCAAGGACGCACAGGTGCTCGACGCCTATCTCGGTGGTGTGCTGGAAGAGGAGGCGGCTTGATGGGCGAACTTCTCCAGGTCACCAATATCACCGCAGGCTACGGAGATGGTCCTGCCATCCTCGATGGCGCGCATCTTACGGTCGAGCCAGGCAAGGTTCATTGCATCATCGGCCCGAACGGCGCCGGAAAATCGACGCTACTGAAGTCGATCTGCGGCATGCTCACTATCCGCAAGGGTGACGTGATCTTCAAGGGCAAAAGGCTGAACGGGATGCGCCCGGACCAGATCCTGCGCGAAGGCATCTGCTTCGTGCCTCAGGAGCGGGCGCTCTTCCCGAAGATGACTGTGCGCGAAAACCTGCGGATGGGCGGCTTCATCCTCGATGATCAGAAAGAGCTTCACCGCCGCGTCGACGAAATCCTCGAGCGTTTTCCAATGCTCAAGGAAAAGGCTGATCAGTTCGCCGGTACGATGTCCGGCGGGCAACAGCAGACGCTGGCAATGGCGCGCACGCTGATCATCAAGCCCAGCATCGTCATGCTGGATGAACCCTCGCTCGGTCTTGCGCCAAAGGTCATCCAGGAGATGTTCGACATCATGAAGATGATGTCGTCGGAAGGCATCACAGTACTGCTCGTGGAACAAAACGCCTTGATGGGACTGAAGAATTCCGACTGGGGCGTCGTGCTTGACCTCGGGCAAACCCTCTTCGAAGGGCCGGCCTCGGAAATCCTTGCCGATCCTCGCATCCAGGAACTCTACCTTGGCGGTAAGAAAGCCGCCTGAAGGAGAACAACATGGCCGAATTCATCCAGATATTGGTTCTCGGACTAGCGCTCGGCGGCGTCATCGCTCTCATGGGGTCCGGACTGTCGCTGGTCTTTGGCGTCATGCGGATCGTAAACCTCGCTCATCCGGCGCTGATCATTGGCGGCGCATATATCGCCTATTGGGCTTTCAAACTGCTGGGCCTCGATCCGATCCTCATGCTGCCGGTCGCTTCGATCGTGATGGCGGTAGTCGGTGTCGTGCTTTACAAGCTCCTCTTCGAGCGCGAGGCCAAGAGCGCAAAGTACTCCGAGATGACGGTGCTTCTCACTTTTGCGCTGGCAACGATGGTGGAGGGGCTCCTCGGTGGTCTCTTCAGCAACACACAGCGCGTCACTTCTCCGGCGTACGCGACCGACGCGATCTTTATCGGCGACCTCTTCATTCCGACGGGCCAGCTCTATGCCGGTATCGTCTCAATGCTAATCATCGGTGCTCTGACGCTGTTTCTCAAATATTCACGGCTGGGATACGCCATCCGTGCGACGACACAGAACCGCGAAGCCGCTGAACTGCTCGGCGTCAACGTTAATGCGATCAGCATCCTTGCCTTCGGCATTGGCATTGGGCTTGCAGGTGCCGCCGGCTCGCTTGTCAGTTTCGTGTTCAGCTTCTTCCCGGCCAAGCATTGGGAATGGATGGCGATGCTGATGTCTGTCGTGGTTCTCGGTGGCATGGGCAGCATCCTCGGCACCGTCGTCGCAGCCCTCGGTCTGTCCGTCATTGCAGCCTTCGTCGGCACCTGGATTGGCGCGACCTGGTCGACAATGACCTTCTTCCTCGCTCTTTTCATCATCCTGCTCGTCCGGCCACAGGGTCTGTTCGGCGAAAAATCGGAGATGGCATAATGACCGTCACTTTTCCCCACTCCAGCACCAGCACCGTGCTCGAAGCCAGGCGTGCGCACAACGAGAAGCTGGCACTCAAAGCCGATCAGACCCGCGCGATCTGGTTCCCGCTCGTGCTTTTGGCAGCACTGGTCGCACTACCGCTGCTGCAGTTTGCTGGCAACTTTAACTATCTCCTTCATCTCGTGCTTTTCGCCGCGTCTTTGCTGCGATGGCATCGGGTTGGAACATTCTGGGCGGTTTTGCGGGTTACATTTCGCTCGGCCATAGCGTCTTCTTCGGAATCGGCGGCTACGTCGCGGGAATGCTCCTTGCGCGCTACGGCGTCTCGACGATTGTGACGGCCCCTCTTGCCGGGCTCGTCGCAGCCGCGGTGGGGTACCTCGTTGGGCTCATTACCCTGAGAGTACGTGGGCCGAGCTTCATTATCTCCTCGATCGCTCTTCTGATGATTGCGCGGATCCTGTTCGACAACTGGGCATTCATCGGCGGCACGAATGGCCTGACGCTTCCGGCCAACAGCCTGTCGGCGCAGTGGACGAAATTGCCGTACTATTATGCGTTCATCGCAATTGCGGCCTTCACGGTCTGGGCAAGCTACAGGATAAAGCACTCCAAGTTCGGCCTCGGTCTGCGTGCCATCTCAAAGGATGAGGTCAAGGCTGAAAGTGCCGGGATCAACACCCGCCTTTATAAAGTGCTCGCCTTCGCGTTGTCGGCATTCTTCGTGGGCATGGCCGGTGCGGTGTGGGGCGAATACCTGACGTATTTGCGTCCCAATATCTTTCTCATCATCGGCATCTCGGCGAACCTCGTCCTGATGTGCATTCTCGGAGGAAAGGGCACGATCGCGGGGCCGGTCATCGGGGCGGTCGCCATTGTCGTGCTGAACGAGCTCTTCGTGGCGACGATGGGCGCCTCTGAACTCAACATCCTGGGAACCGGTCTCATCATGGCACTCGGGCTTGTCTTCTTTCCCCTTGGCCTCGTGGGAACTCTTGCCAAGAAAGGCAAGCTTCCCCGGATCCTGAACTGGGACTGACCGTAGCAATACGACCGACCGCTCACCGTTCGAAATGAACTTGCCAAGGCAGCAGGAGGAGAAAGCCATGTCTGAATACGTACTGTACAACGCACCGCAATCGACCTGCAGTCAGCGCGTTCGCTATACGCTTCACACCAAGGGGAAGGCCTTCGAGGAGCACAGGCTCGACCTGTTCAAGGGCGACCAGCTGAAGCCCGAGTATCTTGCGATCAACCCGAACGGCGTCGTCCCGACGCTTGTCCACAACGGCACGCCGGTCGTTGATTCCGCCGTCATCATGGAGTACCTCGAAGACACGCTTGGCGACGTGGCGCCGTTGCGGCCGCGCGCGCCTTTGGATCTCGCACGCATGCGGGCGATGATGCGCTTCATCGATGAAGTGCCGACGCCGGCCGTTCGCGTACCTTCGTACAATTTGGCCTTCCTGCCGCATTACCAGGCAATGACGGAAGGGGAATTCCTCGCCGTCTGCGAAAGCAAGCCCCTGCGTCGCGAGTTTCTCCTGAAGATGGGGAGGACCGGCTTCCCCCAGTCGGAGATGGACGAAGCAATCGGCCGGCTCAAGCGAGGGATCGACCGCATGGCCCATTGGCTGCGCGAAGGCGGCGGCCCCTGGCTGCTCGGTGCCGATCTGACATTGGTTGACATCGCCATCATGCCGGTCATCGTCCGTATGGGCGATATCAACCTCGGTCATCTCTGGGCCGATTCACCTCAGATCGATCTTTGGCTGCGCAACATCAAGGCGAGCGATGCTTTCTCGCAGACTTACTATCACGGGTCTCTATTGACCGAAAAATACCCACACCTGCAATCCCTGAAACGGACGGCGCATGCCGCCGCATGAGCGGCCGTGCCGGCACACAGGAGGAGACGACAATGCAACACGTAACCATCGAACCCAAGCTGATTGCGACAATCGCGGACGTCAAGCCCACGGTCCTGGCCGCCATGGCGAAGACGACCAATCCACGCCTCAAGGCGATCATGGACGCCTTGATCAACCATCTTCATCAGTTCATCGTCGAGACCCGCCCGACCGAAGAGGAATTCGAGTATGGCCTGCGCTGGATCGCAGCGCTCGGCCATCATACGCACGAGACCAACAACGAGGTCGTGCTGGCCGCCGACGTTCTCGGCGCGTCCACCCTGATCGACCTCATCAACAATGACGGCATGCAGGGCGAGACGATGTCGGCGCTCCTCGGCCCGTTCTATCGTGGTCACGCCCCGGAATGTTCGGATGGCGAATGCATCGCGCGCTCGGAGACGCCGGGACCAGCGCTGTTCTTCTCCGGTCGGGTGATCGGCGTCGATGGAGCGCCTGTTGCGGGCGCAAAACTCGACATTTGGCAGGCCTCGCCTGTCGGCCTTTACGAAAACCAGGACAGCGAGCAGGACGATTTCAATCTACGTGGCCTCTTCCATACCGACGAGACGGGCAGTTTCCGCTTCAAGTCGGTCAAGCCCGCTGGCTACCCTGTTCCAACGGATGGTCCGGTCGGCGTTTTGCTCCATGCGCAGAAGCGTCATCCGATGCGGCCGGCGCACATACACTTCATCGTGTCGGCGCCCGGTCACAAGACGCTGATAACCCAAATCTTTTCCGATAAGCAGGAAGCCCTTGTGACCGATGTCGTGTTCGGTGCGAAGGCGCAGATTGTCGGCGATTTCGTCGAGCATCGCGAGCCGCATCCGGAATATCCGGGCGAGCAGCTCCCATTCTATACCTGCGACTACACTTTCAAGCTGCTCGAAGGCGAGCCGACTTATCCCATCCCGCCCATCTCCGGAACAAAGGCATGACAATGAGCGAGATTGTTCAGTCTGACACCCTTAAGGGCCAGGTCGCGATCGTTGTCGGCGGATCCGGCGGCATCGGCAGCGAGACATGCCGCCTGCTTGCCCAAGCGGGTGCGGCCGTCGTGGTCGGCTATCGATCCGGGGAGGAGAAGGCAAGGGCGATCGCGGAGGCGTTGCCGGGAAGCGGCCATATCGCACTTCCCGTTTCGATCGAGGATACCTCGTCGATCGGCACTTTCTGCACCGCCGTGCTCTCGGCCTGCGGACGCGCCGATATTCTCGTGAACGCGGCGGGCGTCACGAAGCCTGTAGCACACGCTGATCTCGAGGCGCTCACCGACGAGCTCATCGACCAGGTCTTCGTCAACAATTGGCGGGGCGTCTTTGCGACCATTCGCGCCTTTGCGCCGGCGCTGGCAAAGAGCGGCCACGGCCTTATCGTCAATGTCTCCTCGATTGCCGCTTTCACCGGCATCGGATCGAATATCGCCTATTGCGGGGCAAAGGCGGGCCTCGATATCATGACGAATTCGCTCGCCCGGGCCCTGGCTCCGGCGATCCGGGTGATGGCTGTTTCTCCCGGCGTCGTCGATACCGAGTTTGTTCCCGGTCGCGGCCAGGAGTTCAAGGATAAGGCGGCCGCCGCCACGCCGTTGAAGCGCATTACGACGCCGACCGACGTGGCCGAAGCCGTTCTTGCCTGTGCGACCCATCTCAAATTCTCGACGGGCACTCGTATCGTCATCGACGGGGGGAGGCATCTCTGATGCAGCAGAACGTCATCATCACCTGCGCGATTACCGGCAATCTCACGACGCGCGAAAACCATCCCGGTCTGCCGGTCACGCCCGAAGAAATCGCCAATTCCTGTCTGGAGGCGGCGGATGCAGGCGCAGCTGTCGTGCATATCCATGTCCGCCATCCGGAGACCGGAAAACCGTCGATGGAGATCGCGCATTACCGCGAGGTCATCGAACGGATCCGGGCGAAGAACGACGCAGTCATCCTCAACGTCACCACCGGGCCGGGCGGCCGTTACCATCCAAGCGATGAAAACCCGGCGGTAGCCGGGCCGCGAACCACGTTGATGCGGCCCGAGCATCGCGTTGAGCATATCGTCGCGCTGAAGCCCGACATCGCCACGCTTGATCTGAATACAATGACTTTTGGCGCCGAAGTGGTGATCAACACCCCCGGTAACGTGAAGATCATGGCCGAAATCATCGAAAGCGCCGGCGCGAAATCGGAACTGGAAGTTTTCGACACCGGCGACATCCAGCTCGCCCACGACCTGCTCAAAGCCGGCGTGCTGAAATCGCCCGCGATGTTCACAATCGTCACCGGGGTCAAGTATGGCCTCCCGTCGACCACCGATGCGATGGCGACGGCAGCGCGCATGCTGCCGCAGGATGCAGTCTGGACAGGGTTTGGTGTCGGGCGGATGTCGTTTCCGATGGTGGCACAGGCGTACCTGCTCGGCGGACACGTGCGTGTCGGCCTGGAAGACACTTCATACATCGCCAAGGGCGTCCTTGCGAAGGGCAACGGCGAACTCGTCGAGCGCGCTCGCGACATCATCGAAAAGATGGGCGGCCGCATCGCAAGCCCGTCGCAAGCCCGCGAGATTCTCAACCTGAAGCCCTGAAATCCCGATGGCCGACCCGGTCTCAGAAAGGACAATACCATGAATATCCAGATCGACGCCAAGTTGGGCAAGGCGCTGCGCGTCACAACGCCGTCGCCGGATCTCGACAACCTGCAGATCGAGGTTTCCGATGTAAGCGTGCCGCGACCCGGACCCGGGCAGGTGCTGGTCGAGATCGTAGCAGCCGGCGTTAATCCAAGCGATGTCAAGGCCTCGCTCGGACATATGCCGCACGCCATCTGGCCACGCACGCCCGGGCGCGATTTCGGCGGCATCGTGCGCGAAGGACCAAGACACATGATCGGCTGGGAGATCTGGGGCGGTGGCGGCGAGCTCGGCATCAGCCAGGACGGCAGCCATGCCAAATGGATGGTCCTCGATGAGAAGGCAGTGCGCCAGAAGCCCGGCAATTTCACAATGGAAGAGGCCGGCTCCATCGGCGTTCCCTTTATCACGGCTTATGAAGGACTGCGCGAAGCCGGCGGTGTGCAGCCAACCGATGTGGTGCTCGTCTGCGGTGGCAACGGAAAGGTGGGGCAGGCGGCAATCCAGCTTGCGACGATGACCGGCGCCAAGGTCTTCGCAGTCGAATATGACGGCCAACCGTTGTTAGGCCATACGAACGGCCCGGTCGAAATGCTGGATAGCAGCAAGGACGATGTGGCGGCCATCGTTCGCGAGCAGACGGGCGGCCATGGTGCTGACATCGTCTTCAATACCGTTGGCAGCCCGTATTTCGAATTGGCCAACAAGGCCATGGCGAAGCAGGCGCGGCAAATCTTTATCTCGACCTTCGATCGCGCCGTGCCGTTTGATATCTTCAACTTCTTCCGCGGTCGCCACAAATACATCGGCATCGATACGCTCGCACTGTCGTCGGTCGACGGAGCACGGATCTTCGACCGGCTGAAAGCGAAGTTCGAGGAAGGCCTGCTCAAGCCCTTTCCGATCAATTCCGCCACCTGCTACGGGCTCAATGATGCAGCCAAGGCATATGCATCCGTTCTGCGTGGAACGCCGGACCGCATATTGTTGAAGCCGTGAGGACCAAACATGCAAGTAACGCGGTACAACGAAGCTCGACCGTACGAGGCGGCCGAGCACTATGACATGCAATGCCTGCGCCTTCAGGGAAAGGAGGCAACGAACACCGACACGATTTGGATTGGTCTGTCGCACCTGCTTCCTAGTGCGCGAACCTCCTTGAAGGATGCGAACGTTGAAAAAATCTACGTGGTGATTTCGGGCGAAGTGACGGTTGAGACATCGACCGAGTCGGTAACGTTAAGACAGCTGGATAGTTGTAGACTAGCACCGGGCGAAGCGCGGGCGCTATTCAACCGGTCTGGTGCATCAGCGATCATTCTCCTAGCGATGCCCGTATAGATGCTTGGTGACCACCAAATTGGTGGATGCCAATTATGGAAGCAGTTGGTCAGAGACTGCGTGTTAGTCTAGGGAGGCGGGACTGGCAACGGATACGAGCGGCTTCGACAGATCGCCTTGCCCATCGTCGCCAGGTCCTCAGCGGTAGGCTTAATACTGTTTAGCGCTCGTCCCTTTGTGAGCACCAAGCTTCGATTTCGTAAGGCCTCGGAGGATCAGTACCATTGCTTGATCAATATGGGGAGTATTGGCAAGCACCCTGTTTTCTTCGGCCGACAACCCGTTCCGCAGGCCCTTGCCCTTAAAGCGACTAAATTTCTCACGGCCCGGCCATTCCCCGGCATTTTTGCGCTGGCTCGTCAAGAATGGTCAGCGCTTGAGTGCCAAAAAAGGTCGGCGGCAGCGCATTTGCAACACTCATGCTGGAGTAGAACCATGAAGTTTACCCACACGTCGCCAACCCCTCCACGTCCAGACGGACCGCCCCCGCGGCTGGGCAAACTTGCACAGGATGCAACTCCCGAGGGCGCAGTCCTAAAGCATGCAGTTCACTTGCGCCCGTACACTGTATGAATTCCAAGAATACACACTATTACGGAAATTGGGGCGACAATTTCTTCATGGAGGCGTATCGATCGAGTACCAACGGCGTTCCCGTCGAATGCTTTATCCTCGCTCATATGAATGATAGGGGCGAAGCGGACTCCCTACTGCTGCATCATTACCCTCTTAACGCTACGCTGGAGTTTTCTGGAAACTCTAGGGGCCGTTGGTTCGTATCCATTCAAGAGCAAAATAATTTCACTCGTGTAGAACATCTACACCCACGCTGCATTTTCTGGATGATTGCGCGTTTCGCGTGACCGCCTGAGAGCCACGGTTCATGGGGTTCAGGGCAGCATTTGCACTCAAGCTGACGGTAGGAAGATGCCAATCTCCGGTTCGGCCGGAACGATAGGGCTGATCACAATGCTTGCCGACGATCCCTTCCAGACCGAGGCGGCAGACATACTCCAACAGGACGGCGGGTTCGGCGTCGAGTGTTTCCGATAGCCGAAAGGCGCCGTCTTTGCCGTTCAGCACGTCTTCGAGGAGATGTCGGCGCGATCCGTATTCGACATTGCGCAGATCGTGTCCGTCCAGATAGATGAGATCGAATGCGTATAGGATTGCGTCGGAGGCACGGTTACCCGCATTTTTGCCGGATGCGCCAAGCGATTGTTGCAGCGGCCCGAAATTGGGCCGCCCCTCTTCGTCGAGCACAACGGCCTCGCCGTCGATGATCATCGTCGCCGGCCGAGCGCGCAGGCTGCCTGTTCGATGGCCGGAAACCGATGCGGCTTGCCGAAGCTTTTTAGCTGTGGTCATGTCCTCGTTGACATAGCACCCAAATGTGCGTCGCACATGGTGACGTAGGCAGAGCAAATCCGGCAGGTATATAGTTGTGCCGCGATGATTGAGCGAGCGTTTCGATGAACGAAAGCCGCGTAATTTCTGACATGGGAGGAAATGATTTGAACGAGACTCAACAACTGTGGGAATGGCGCGAGAAGATCGCAAATCTCTACTACGAGGTACGTTCTAGTCCGGATGCGGTTGCTGCCTGGAGGCTTTGGTGCGGCACCCGTTCGACCCTGTTTCGCGACCATCCTCAGTCGCCAATTGAATCGGCGGACCGCAAGACGTTCGAAGGGCCGACGACATTTTCTTATGATCCCTCGTTGCGCCTGACGGTACAGCTTGTCCCGGTAACGCCGGAACGGACAACCGTCGCAACAGGGTGGATGGCGACCTGTCGATGTATGCATTCTCCCGTACAACGGGGCTGGAGACCAGATTGGGTGGCGAATTGACCCTTTACTGGATTGAGGGGTACGGCGGTGGCGTGTTCCTGCCGTTTGTCGACGCGACCTCAGGGACCGAGACGTATGGCGGTGGCCGATATCTCCTCGACACCATCAAGGGAGCGGATCTCGGAGTTGTCCGTCCGGACGGCACACTAGTGCTCGATTTCAACTTCTCCTATTTTCCTTCGTGCGCATATTCTTCCCGCTATGTCTGTCCATTAGCGCCATCGGGCAATCGACTGAAAGGCGCGGTGAGAGCCGGAGAACGGCTACCTATCTCGAAATGACCCGCGGTAAATCGGAGATGCGGTGATTGTGATGAAAGCACATCCCTTGCAAATAGGATTCTACTTCCTGCCATTCCCTGTCGGTGCGGTAAACCTTTACTGCATCCAGTCGCCTGATAGCTATTTTGATTGGGCTCGAGGCTGATAGTTGAGTTGACATCAGATTGCTTTGTCAAGAAAGAACGACAGGTCATGGCTTGTCGCCCGGGGTTCAGCCGCCTCAATTCTTGCGCGCAAAGGGCATTTATCGGAGTTAAGGCAAGTTTTCAGCCGAGTTAAATTTCGTAAGACCTTTTTAAATAGATCAGAAGCTGTGGTTCCATAAATCAACGATATGCCACATGACGGAAATCGCCTGGTCGACGGTTCGACTCCCTTCAAGAGCCACAATCCGAGTTTCAATTTCATCGCGATTCCGTCCAGAGCTTTGGCGCCGCGCCTGGTCCGCACCGGGGATGGAGACACGTGATACTCGATCCACGAAGGTGCCCCGACTATCGAACTGACGAAAGCGGCAATTGCTTGCATTGTAATGAAATAGCCGGATGAAACTTAAGAAACTGATGATAGCTGGATGCCGCCGCGTCAGGAGCGTCGCCTTGATTGATGGCTGCCGCTCGGGAGGCAGTGCGAAATGCATAACATTCGGCTCGACAAAGTGTGTGATTTTCGCCCACGGTTGATCGATCATGCGGGCGCGTGGCTTTCGCGACTGACCTACGTCCAGGCTGGCGCTCTTGTGCTCGGCGTGACATTGGCCATATGCGCGCTCGACTATAACACGATGGAATTCGAACTGTGCATCGCGACGCTCTACGTCATCCCGATCTCGACCGCCTGTTGGTATTTCGGCGGTTGGGAAGGGCTTGCAGTAACCCTCGCCGTCACCATTCTCGCTTGCATGAAATATCCTCTGCTTAACGCGCACCCAGTCCTATGGATCGGGGTTTACAATGGCGTCGCCCAGATGGTGGCGTTCGTCTTCAATGCAGCGGTTGTCCTTGGTGCGCGTCGCGTTTTTGCTCAGATGCACCATCTCGCGCATCGGGACAGAATGACGGGCGTGCTGAATAAGGCTGGCTTCAATGCGGAGTTTGATGCGCTGCTGCTTCGGGCGCGGATGACGGGTAACGAGGTCTTGTTGACATTCATCGATCTCGACGGCTTCAAGAAGGTCAATGATCAGTTCGGCCATGACGCCGGTGACGCGGTATTGCGAGAATTCACCTATGCGGCCGAAAAGGCGTTGCGGCCAACCGACCGTATAGGCCGCTTGGGAGGCGACGAGTTCGCCACACTGACTGTTATTGACCGGGCCGAAGATACTCGAGCGATGGCCAAAAGCTTACATCTGCGATTCACTGAGATCCTCAGCCGAAGCGGCTATGCCGTGACCTGCAGCATGGGCGCGGTGATCGTGTCACCGGGTATCGAGATCGGAAGGAGCGATCTTTTGCGGGAAGCTGACCGGCTGATGTATATGGCGAAACACAGCGGAAAGAATGCGGTCCGCATCCATGAGGCGAGGCCTTCGGGTGAGAAGGCCGGCTACTCGGATAGCTTTGCTTCAACGGCGTCGTTACTTCCTAGAAGAAGGAGCGTTTCCTAAACGTTGAAGTGACATCGTCCATTTTCCCAGAATTGATGGCGGGTTTCCATAATGCGGAAAGACTCCGGCTCCGTTCCCTGATCGCCTCTGCCGCTAAAATCCATCGCTTGATGGTCAGCAACGTCCTCTTCGACGTCTTGAATGAGTAGATGTTGACGAGCTCCGGCATCGCAGTGATTGATTCTAACGTGCCGCAGACTGTGGCGCGGCGGTTGAGCGGCGTTGCAAAAGGTCGCGGACGTCGGCCAATGGTTGGGGCTTTCCGAAAAGATATCCTTGTATTTCGGTACACCCTTGCTCCCTAACGCGAAGAAGCTGCTCCCTGGTTTCGACACCCTCGGCGGTCGTCGTTATTCCAAGACCCGCGCCGAGGTCTACCACGGCTTTCACAATGGCGGCACAGTCCTTGGAGTGCCCGAGTTCGCGAATGAAAGACTTGTCGATCTTGATCTTGTCGAAAGGAAAAAGCCTCAGATAATTCAACGATGAATATCCGATACCGAAGTCGTCCATTGCGATCCGAACGCCGAGGCTCTTAATGTGATGAAGGGTGACCAATGCCGCCTCGCTGTCGGTGAGCAGGACGGATTCAGTAATTTCCAGTTCAAGCCGAAAAGCGGGCAGTCCGGACTCGCTGAGGGCAGAGACAACGCTTTGAGCAAGCGTCTGGCTTCTGCATTGAAGCGGAGATAGGTTGAGTGCAACCCTGACATGGGGCGGCCAATTCGCGGCGTCCCTGCAAGCTTGCCGCAAAACCCATTCCCCAATGGGAACGATCAGCCCAGACGACTCCGCGAGGGGAATGAATTCAGCGGGAGAAATTGAGCCTTGCTCGGGATGATTCCAACGCAATAGTGCCTCGAAGCCCACGATTTCTTCGCTGCCCGTATCAACCTGTGGCTGGTAGTAGATTTCAAACTGCTTGCTTGCCAGCGCCTGCTTCAGGTCAGCTTCTAGCCTGCGCCGCCGCTGGATGCTCGCATCCATGGTCGGTTCAAAGATGCGATAGACGCCGCGGCCGCTGGACTTCGCGTTGTGGAGGGCTGTGTGGGCGTGGCGCAGCAAAGCGTCGGCCGTGTCACCGTCATCAACTGTCGCAACGCCGATGCTCACGCCAATTTGAAAAAGTTGCCCGTCAATTTCAAAAGGTCTGCCAATGTCATCCACGAGCGTTTGGGCGAGAAGCGAGGCGTGCTCTTCGGCGGGAGCACCCTCCAGCAGGACAACAAATTCATCGCCACCCAGCCTCGCAATTGCTTCGCCATTATGCAGGCTTTCCTTCAATCTCTCCGCGACCGCTTTCAACAGGAGATCGCCTGCCGCATGCCCGAACGCATTGTTTATCTCTTTGAAGTGATCCAGATCCAGAATGAAAAGCGAGATGCAACTCTCGGTACCAGTGAGTGCTATTCTGTTGTCAATTTTCTCGCGCAAAAGGGATCGATTGGGGAGCCCTGTCAGTGGATCGTGACCAGCCATATGTTTGATTTGTTCTTCGGCGCGAACGGCGTCGGTGACGTCTTCATGAGTTGCGACGTAAGAGCCATTTTCCATCGGCCTATGCGTTATCTTTATCACCCTGCCGTCGGTCAATGAGACTTTCCGGCTGGCGATTGACCCTTTTAGCGCCGCTTCCACCACCACGTCGAAATACTTGCCGATCTGGATAGGAGCATTGCCAGCGATCTTGCGGTAGCTCAGAATTTGCTCAAGGGATGTCCCAGGCAGCGTTAGATGCCGCGGCAAATCGTATAGCCGGGAGTATGCGGCATTACACAGCAGCAGATTCTTGTCGGCGTCGAACATGCACAGTCCATGCGGCATATTAGCCAGCGCCGCATCCAAACGATGGTTTTGTTCGGCAAGGGCCCTTTCCATCCTTACACGCATCGAAATATCGTCGCACGTGACCAACCACCCGCCACCGCGAGTTGGGACAGAAGTCACTAAGAGCATGCGATCGTCAGTTACAAACTCCAGATGAAGCGATGTCGACCGGGTCAGCAGATGTGTCAGCCAGTCCTCTTGATCGCCCACGGACAGGGGAGGCGAAGACCTGAGGCTCGGAATCTCGGCGGCTATTGCTGCTGCGCTGGCGCCTACGCAGATTGTCCCTTCAGGCGCGGGCAGCAATTCTTTCAGCCGATTGTTGAACATCGTAACATGAAGGTCATCGTCAAAGATTGCGACGCCCTGCTGGATATTCTCCAGAATGATATCAACGTGATTGGCCATGTCTTACCTGCATAAACGCGGGACGAGGTATGCGGAAATTCTCAGTGCGATTACCATTTTTGACCTTCATCGCTCCACCCTGTTTCATGGCACACCGCCGCTGTCTGGTCCTGGAAAGGTGAGGGCAGTGCAATCGGTTGCGAAGGGCGGTTGCCGCCAGGCGCATATGCGCGCGTTGACAACGCCGGCATCGAACAAAGACGATCGGCCGGATCGGCTATGCTTTTCCTACGCGGTATTTTTAACTCATTGAAGACGATCAACACCAGTGTAAGTATCCTCTGGACGGCTTGTTCGTCCTTTACACAATCGATCCTTCCCGAATTTCGTTCATCAATGCAAATTGATTTATGAATCAGGCTCGAACATGCTTGTGCTCAGGACATTTTTTTGCCTAAGACAAAATCATCTTGCCATGGCACAGAGAGGAGGAGATCATTCTCAGGCATTTATCGAAATTTGATAAATCGAAGCTTGGATCAGACGTCGCAACCGTACATGAAGATTGTCGGAACATTCTTTCAGCAACGTTAAAGTAGCGGCGTTTGCTGCAATCACTCAGTTTAAAGAAATTCGGCAGCTTTTCGAGCAGGTTTAAACAAGATGGAATCCTTCATCATCGGGCTTAACAGTGTCGGCTGGGAACGTTTCATTTGCCTTCGTCGCGATCATGCCGACCTTGAGACCGAAGTTGCAGAGCAGCCCGCGAATGTCGTTCTCGATGGCGATGGCCTTTTCCTGTGGCAGCTTGCGCGCCGTCAGCAGCATCCGCCGCTTTTGGCTCGTCAGCGTCTTCACATGCACGGGCCGGAACAGCTTGACCCGCATCATCTGCGCGATACCCCGCGCGTCGTTACGGTCGGTCTTGTTCACCTGAGCCTTGAGAAACGCCTTTGTATGCCGTGTCTCTATGCAGATTGTCGGTAAATCCGCTTCGGTCAGGCCGCTGAACAGCCATTGCGACAACGGGCCGGCTTCAAATCCGACCCGGACAAGTCGGCACTCGGCACTCTTCAAGGCCTGCACAAGGTCTTCCGGGTGGCTGGGGACTTTCATCGCGCGGCAGATCGCTCCCGTTTCATCCACGATGCAGATCGCTGTCTCTTTCACAGAAACGTCCAGTCCGGCCTAATACTTCATGCTGCGCTTCCTTTCCTGATGCTTGTGGCTGCTCATACAGACCACGTTCTATCATCAGCTCGAAGCGCAGCACCTCAGCACCCAACTTCCAAGGATGGGCTCAAGCCGAATATCCCATCTTTTGCAAAACGGCGATCCAACCTAGCAGGCTCTACTGCGCGACAGTGCCAAAGCAAAGATCGTCATTCCACCGCGCTCAACGGCTGTCGCAAGGCAAGACACTAACCCGCCAAATCAGCGGGATCTTCATGTCGCATCGATCCAGATTGATGGTCGGTTGAAATGGCAGGCTACCACCGGCTATGGCAACCGGGCGTTAGTTGAAACGACAATAGGTCGATACAAAGGGATCATCGGCCGCCGCTTGCGGGCCCGTTCATTCCCCGCTCAACAGATCGAGGCTGCCATCGACGTCGCCATTCTTAACCGGATGCTCAGCAGTGCACGCCCAAATCTGGTGGGCGCAACGCAACAATGGCGGAAACAAATAGCCAACACCATCAAAGAGCAAGCTGCCCTCGCATGCCGATCTGTGCACTAAAGCCACTTTCGACTGCTATCTCGCTGACCGCCCGGTAGCGACCGTAAACGCGGTGGGAACGCACTTTCGGGAACTACAGGAGATAGCCGACCTTCATTGACAGCTTGAGTCAGGCAACCGCGCCGACAACCCCCTATGCAATCGGTCGCCATCTTGTCAAACGAGGAGACTTTTAACCTCTGCCGTGGCCTGATTTAGAAGCGGCAGATAGTTATCGATCATGTCGCCTGTGGAAACGCGGTCGACGTGAGCTCCGATGTTGATCGCCGCGATGATCGTTCCATCGTAGCGTTTGACTGGGACGGCGATTGAACGAAACCCTTCTTCCGCTTCCTGATCGACCAAGGAGTAACCTTTTTTGCGATCTGTGATTATCGTCGCGATGAGGAGTTCCTTGTCTACAATCGTCTTTGGGGTGGAGGGGATCAAATCGATCCCCTCGAAGAATGCGGCTAGCTCATCATTGGTATATCTGCCAAGCAGGACCCGTCCCACTGATGAGCAGAATGCCGGCAACCGAAAGCCTATCTCTAAACCGCCCGCGAAGACTCGAAGCGGGCTGGCTCTTGCGATGAAGACGACGTGGTCGCCATCAAGCACCGCGAGCGAGCAGACTTCTTTCGCTTCAGTTGCAAGCCTGTCCATCAATGGCTGCATAACCCAAGCAACCTGGTTCGAAGACAAATAGGCTGACGCGAGGCTAAGTACACGTGGTGTCAAGGAAAAAAGCTTGCCGTCGCTGAGAACGAAGCCGCCTTTTTCCAGTGTCTGCAGGATCCGTCGCGCTGTCGCACGGGGGAGATCGCTGGCCTTAGCCACGTCGCTCAACGTCATTGCCTTTTGTTTTGTGCCAAGCATCTGAAGAACACGCAGGCCCCGGTCGAGACTTTCAATGATCTCGGGGTTCTCGTTCTTGTTTTGAACCTCCAAGGTAGTCCGGTTCATCCGAGGCATTGTTGTTCCAGCAAGGTTGTTCCTCCCGCCGAGATACACGATGACCGCTCATTTTTAAAGAGCCAGAAGACTTTCATGCGCTCAGCGAGTTCAGGTTGAATGAAGTGTCGGCCGCCTGCTCCTTTGAAGGCGAAACGGACTGGGAGAGCAATTTCCGGCATGCCAGTTGTTCAGCGCCCCGGTTTACGCTTTCGGCGCCGATGAATTGGTTTTGCTTGAAAAAGAATACTGTGAACCGGCCTTCGTCGGGATTGCCGCGCAGGACGGCTTCATCTGCCCCTGCGCTAAGGCCGCACATCTGTAATTTGACGTCATATTGGTCCGACCAGAAGCGAGGAACGCTCTCGTAGGATGCATTTCGGCCAGCAATGGTGAGACCCGCCACCCGGCCTTGGTCCTGCGCGTGTTGAACAGATTCGAGGCGAAGCCTCACACCTGTTCGCGAGTTCGTGTAGGTCGCACAGTCTCCCGCAGCCAAGACTCGCGGTAGGCTACTGCGAGCCGACTGATCGACATCGATGCCATTTGCACAGATTGCGCCGGCTTCGGCGGCTAATTCCTGGTTCGCTACACCGCCGATCCCGACAATAACTAACTCGGCCCCAAGGCATCGACCCGACGCAAGTTCTACCGAACGGACCATCCGCCCCACGCATTGAAATTGCGTGACGACCTGGTCCAGATGGACCTTTACTCCGTTGGCGCGATGCATGCCGAGGAGATAATGGGACATCGCCGGCGAAACGGCACGCTCCAGTAGGCGTCCCGCAGCGTCGATAACGGTGACGGACTTGCCAAGCTTGCAAAGGCTTGCCGCTAATTCCAGGCCGATAAAGCCACCACCGATGATCAGGATCTCGGAGACCGACGATACCTTATCGCGGATATCTTCGGCGTCCTTCATCGATCTGAGGTAGCAAAGATTTTCCGCCTCTGCCGGGGCGGACGGCATCTGCCTGGGTCTCGATCCCGTTGCCAGCAGAATGCTGCTGAACGTCAGATCAGCACCATTATCAAAATAAACACGTTGGTCACGGGTTGAGATCTTACATGCTCGTTTCGAAGGTAAGAATTCGATCGCGTTGCTATCAAAAAATTGCTGATCGCGAAGAACAAGATCCTCGCCGGTGACGGTACCAGAGACAAAACCTTTTGAAAGGGGTGGCCTCTGATACGGAAGATTGTTTTCGTCGGTGACCAGGTAAATTGGCTCGCTATAGCCAGCTTCGCGCGCGGCGGCCGCGGCGGCTAGGCCTGTGTAAGACGCACCGATGATGACAAAACCCGTCATGACTGCCTCCCCGGAACGATCACCGTCAAGACCGCCTGATCCGCAGGCACCGTCACTTGGCAGCCGAGCCTGCTCGTTGGTTTTCTAGGGGCTGCAACCGACCCAAGAAGCTCATCTTCTTGTTCGGATGCCGGTGGCAGATGTTTGAAGTCCTCTTCGGCGACGTAGATATGACAGGTTGCGCAATCTAGGCTTCCGCCGCATTCAGCATCAATCCCCGGGATGCCGTTACGTATCGCTGCCATCATGACACTCGTTCTACAGTCGATCGTGACTTCGCGAGAAGACCCGTCTTTAAGCATGTAGCGCACCGTCGGCATGTGAACCTCCCATGTTCGATGAGCGAACATATGTCCGTTTTTATCCTGTAAGTCAATATCGGTGGGTGCCAGTCTCGGCCTAAAAATTGGTTATGCGTTTTTTGGGCTTGCTAATCGGCGCACGTTGTATAAAATTCGCCCATATGTTCGGTGTGCGAACGTTTGGCAAGCTTAAGGAGGAACTTCGCCATGATGAGCCAAGAGCAAAACGATCAGATCACCCGTGTCGGCCCAGGCACACCTGGTGGAAAACTCATGCGCATGTACTGGCAGCCGGTCGCACTGATCGATGAGCTAGAGGATCCTCGCCCAATACGTCCCGTTCGGCTTCTGGGCGAGAACCTCGTCCTATTCCGCGATGAAAATGGTCGATACGGCCTGGTTGACAGAGATTGCCCGCATCGCGGCGCCGATCTGGCCTTTGGTCGATTGGAGAATGGCGGGCTACGGTGCGCATTCCATGGTTGGCTCTTCGACGTCGAGGGTAAGTGTCTGGAAACACCGGCTGAGCCTGCAGATTCCCAGCTGTGCAAGAACATTAGGCAGCGAGCCTATCCAGTCGTGGAGAAGGCTGGCATGCTCTGGGCCTATCTCGGCGACGGCGAGCCGCCGGCTTTTCCGGAGATGGACTGCTTCGTTGCCCCTGACGCTTACACATTTGCCTTCAAGGGTCTGATCGAATGCAATTGGCTTCAGGCGCTTGAAGTCGGTATAGATCCCGCGCATGCATCCTTCCTGCACCGCTTCTTCCATGACGAAGATCCGACGGCTGCCTACGGAAAGCAATTCCGTGGCGCCTCTGCCGACAGTGAAATGCCGATGACGAAGATCCTGCGTGAATATGACAGGCCGATCATCAATGTGGAAAGAACCGAATATGGGCTTCGTCTGATTGCCCTTCGTCAGATCGACGACGGTGTTACGCATGTCCGCGTGACAAACCAGGTTTTTCCGCATGGCTTCGTCATTCCAATGAGCACGGAGATGACGATCACGCAGTGGCATGTCCCCGTCGACGACGAGACCTGCTATTGGTATGCTGTTTTCACGAGCTACACGACACCTGTCGACAAGAAGAAAATGCGCGCACAGCGTCTCGAGCTCTACGAGCTTCCGGATTACAAGTCGCGGCGCAATCGTAGCAATGACTACGGGTTCGACCCGCACGAACAGGCGAACGAGACCTATACAGGAATGGGACTTGACATCAACGTCCACGATCAATGGGCGGTGGAGTCCATGGGCCGCATCCAGGACAGGACGCGAGAGCATCTCGGCCAATCGGACAAGGCCATTGTTCTTTATCGCCGCCTCCTGCGCCAGGAAATCGAAAAGGCAGTCCAAGGCGGCAAGCCGTTGTTGTTCCTCGATGAGGCTCATGCAAAGAGCATCCAGGGTCCGGCCACGATGGACGGCATCGGTCCGACGCAGGGCTGGGAAACCTATTGGATGGAAGTTGACGTCAAGCGCCGGCGAAACGCGCCGTGGGCCGCTCCGGTGCCGACCGAGATTGCCGAGAAAATTGCTCTTCCAGCCGCCGAGTGAGAGGGGGTGCGGTCATGGGAGAGGAAAGAACGAGCTTCGTCACCCGTCACGGGCTGTGGACGGAGTCACAACACGAGGCCGCGAGAGCGCTTCGGAAGCGCGTGGAGCACGCGGGTGTAGAAACCATCCGTCTCTCCTTTGCGGATCAACACGGTATCCTGCGCGGCAAGGCGCTCGTCGCTGACGAGGCGCTCCGGATCCTGGAAAATGGATGCAGCATCACGACGACGATGCTGGCCAAGGATACGTCTCATAGGACCGTCTTCCCTGTGTTTTCGACTGGCGGCGGTTTCGGGATGCGCGAGATGCAAGGCGCGGCTGATGTATTGATGGTTCCGGATCCGGAAACCTTCAAGGTCCTGCCGTGGGCACCGCACGATGCTTGGCTCCTATGCGACCTGCATTTTGCCGATGGGCGCTCCGTGCCGTTTTCGACGCGGGGATTGTTCAAGAGAGTGCTTGCCGGTCTCGATAAGCGTCAACTGGATTTCGTCGCTGGCCTGGAAGTCGAATTTCATGTCTTCAAGCTGACAGATCCCAAAATGGCGCCCTCAGACGCTGGCCAACCGGGCGAGCCACCTGAGGTATCGATTCTCTCTCACGGGTATCAATATCTGACGGAGCAACGATACGATCAGCTTGAACCGGTGCTCGACATCATCCGGCGGGACGTGCTCGCGCTCGGGCTTCCGTTGCGCTCGATGGAAGTCGAATATGGGCCGAGCCAGTGCGAATTCACTTTCGCACCTTCCGTCGGCATGGCGCCAGCCGACACGATGATTCTCTTTCGCAGCGCGGTCAAGCAGATCTGTCATCGGCATGGCTATCACGCGACCTTCATGTGTCGGCCGCGGATCCCAAATGTGGTCTCGTCCGGATGGCATCTTCATCAGTCGCTTGTTTCGCGCGAAACCGGCAAGAACGTCTTCATGTCGCTGCACGAAGACGAGCATCTTTCACCGTTCGGCAAGGCCTATCTCGGTGGACTGCTGGAACACGCCCGCGCATCGGCCGTGTTCACGACACCAACGCTCAATGGCTACAAGCGTTACCGCGCCTATTCCAACGCCCCGGACCGGGCAATTTGGGGACGGGACAATCGAGGCGCGATGATCCGCGTTCTCGGTGGGCCGAATGACGGCGCCACGCGACTGGAAAACCGGATCGGTGAACCAGCGGCAAATCCCTATCTCTACATGGCCTCGCAGCTACTTTCGGGCCTCGATGGCGTCGACAACAACGCCGATCCTGGTCCGTCAGCCGATACACCCTACGAGGCAGAGGCTGCCCTCTTGCCGAAAACGTTGCGCGAAGCCGTCTTCGCCCTGCGCGACGACCCCTTCTTTCGGGAGGCGATGGGCGCGAGCTTCGTCGATTACTACGTCCACATAAAGAACGCCGAGATCGAGAGATATCAGGCAGAAGTCACGGAATGGGAGCAGCGCGAATATTTCGAGATGTTCTGACAAAAATCCACAACAGGGGAACGACCATGAATATCAACATGAAAGTGAAACTTATAGCGGCCGCGGTCTGTCTGTCGGCGTCTCTGGCGCATGCCGATACGATCAAGGTCGGCGTCATCGCACCCATGTCGGGGCCGTATTCGCTCTTTGGAAAAAACTTCCAAATGGGATTGAACGCCTGGGCCGAAGAAAACGGAACCAAGGTTGGCGATCACGACATCCAGTTCGTCTGGCGGGACGAGGAGGGGCCGGACCCCGCCAAATCCAAGGCGCTCGCCCAGGAACTGATCGTCAAGGAGAAGGTTCAGTACCTTGCCGGGTTCTACTTCACGCCGAATGCGATCGCTGCAGCTGCACTCTTGAAGCAGGCGAAGACGCCAATGATCGTGCTGAACGCAGCAACGTCTTCGATCGTAGAAAAAAGTCCTTACATCGTCCGCACGTCATTCACGATGTGGCAGAACACCGTTCCCGCAGCAAAGGTTGCCCTCAAGAATAACGCCAAAAAGGTCGCAATCGCCGTCAGCGACTACGGCCCGGGCCTCGATACGGAAGCTGCTTTTAAGAAGACGTTCGAGGAGGGTGGCGGGCAGGTCGTGGAGACGATCCGCATGCCTCTGGCAACGACCGATTTCAGTCCGATCATGCAGCGGATCAAGGATTCCGGTGCCGATACGATCTTCACCTTTCTTCCAGGAGGACCGCCGACCCTGGGATTCGTGAAGGCTTATATCGACAACGGGCTTAAACAGGCCGGCGTCAAGCTGATGTCGACCGGAGACGTGTTGACGGAACCCGATCTTCCGAGTCTGGGCGACGGTGCCATAGGCATTCTTTCGACCTACCATTACTCCGCAGCGCATGCCTCTGCAGAGAACAAGTCGTTCTTCGCGGATGTGCAAAAGAGCGGAGGAAATCCCGACGACATCACTATGGCAGCGGTCGCGGCCTACGATGGCGGACGCGTCATTTACGAGATGGTGAAGGCTACCGACGGCAAGGCCGACCCTGACAAGGCGATCGCCTCGGTGGAGGGGATGGCATGGGTCAGTCCGCGCGGCCCGGTCACGATCGACCCGAAGACCCGCCACATCACCCAGAACGTCTATCTGCGCGAAGTCGCCAAAGACAATGGTAAGCTCTTCAATAGGGAAATCGAGACCTTCGATGCGCAGCCTGATTGGGGTCTCAGCGCACGATAAATCGGTTGGCCAACGCCGCAGCGCTGGCTGCGGCGTTCCCTTCAATCCTGAACAGCCGGAGCTTCCATGTCTTCCGCTCCTACCACGCGCCTTATCAACGGCGTGATCTATAGAACTGCGTTCGATCGAGACCCGGTGAATGCACTCGTCGTCAATAACGGACAGGTGGCATGGGTCGGCGATGCCAAGAACGCACCGGCGGCCTCACAGACCATTGACCTTGAAGGCGCAACGGTCCTACCGGCCTTGACAGACCCACATATCCATCTGTTTGCCATAGCAAATTCGCGCCTGCACATCTCTCTGGGCAGCGCCGTTGCACCGTCAATCGGAGGCTGCCTGAAACTCTTGGCCGAAGCACAAAGCTCGTCGTTCAACGGCGGCTGGGTACAAGCGAGCGATTTTGATGAGAACAAAGTCAATGAACGCCGGTTTCCGACACTTGCAGAGATCGATGCCGTCACCGGAGATCGACCAGCTCTCATCCGTCGGTTCTGCGGACATATCGCGCTTGCAAACAGCGCTGCCCTGAAATCTCTTGGTCTCCATTCACAATCATCCTCTCCGGCCGGCCGCGAAATTGATCGAGACGACCGGGGGGAATTAAGTGGTATTTTGAAAGAAACCGCCGCCGAGATAGCATTTGCGGCCGTTCCGGCACCACCTCGTCACGTGCTTGTCGACAGCCTACACCAGGTTCTGCACGACTGTGCCAAGGAGGGTATCGCCGCTGCAGTTGATGCGGCGGTTGGCTTCACCGCGCCGTTTGATGACGAGAACCTGGTATGGAACGACCTCCGGCAGGGCGCAGATCAATTGCCTCTTCGTCTAGGCTTCATGTTGAAACTCAACGCTGAACAGGCCGCCGCTAAAGGATTTAAACCTCTCCAGGACCCCCGATGGCAGGTGATGACGCTTAAATTCTTCGCCGATGGCATCGTGGGTGGTCGATCCGCAGCGGTCAGCGAACCCTTTCTCGACGCGGACTCCCTTGGCGCCTTTGTCATGGATCCAGCCGAACTTGAAGAGGAAATCATCAAAGCTCATTGCAACGGCTGGCAGGTAGCTGTTCACGCGACAGGAGATCGCGCGATAGCGGCGGTGATCAGTGCATTCGAGAAGGCGAACGAAACGGTAGAGAGGCCCGATAGCCGCCACCGGATTGAACACTTTTTCTGCCCACCTGAAAATTCCATGGCGCGGATGCGAGATCTGAACGCTGCAATAGTTATGCAGCCGAGTTTCCTCACACAGATGAACAGGTCTATCCTGAATGGTTTCGGGAAAAGAGCCGAACATTATTATCCAGCCAGATCAGCACTGGATGCGGGTGTGCTCTATGCTGGCAGCTCTGACGCACCAACCGGGCGCTTTTCTCCCTGGCAAGGAGTGGAGGACTTTGTGAGCAGAGGTGCCAGAGAGACAAGCAGTCCAATAGGCCTCGGCGAAGCTCTTTCCGTACGCCAAGCTCTCCATTGTTATACGATGGGTGGCTCAGCAGTTATGAAGCATGAGCATTGGCGTGGGTCTCTGACATTAGGGATGGCGGCTGATTTGATCGTGGTCGGGGAGGATCCGTTCGAACCTTCGGCGCCGGACCTACGAAAGGTGAAAGTATTGTTGACGATGGTCGATGGACGGGTGGTTCACGACATTCGCTAAGTCGTCTGACGGCCTCGAGGCCTCATTAGGACGACAGATGAATGACGGAGCTCAATCCGACAATCGTTTTTTGCCGTCTACTGGAGGCGGGAGCAAGCAGGGAGGACGAGATGCAAACAATCTTCAGCATAGCCGTGGATGCGCTTGCCTATGGCATGGTGCTCTTCGTCATATCGATCGGCCTTTCGGTGACGATGGGACTGATGCGCATCGTCAACCTGGCACATGGCGCCTTCGCGATGATCGGCGGCTATGTGGCGTCCTATGTCGCGCGCGATCTGGGGCTCGGTTATGCGATCGCGATCGTCGTCGCGGTTGCCGTCACCATAATCATTGCCATTCCGATCGAACGCTTCCTCTGTCGACGCATCTATGGCGCGCGGGAGCTTACGCAAGTCCTGATGACGATCGGCATCACCTTCTGCATCATCGGCCTGGCGAACTACATCATGGGGCCGACGCCGAAAACCATTCCGCTTGCTGAGGCACTTCAGGGATCGGCCGACCTCGGCTTCCGTACCATTCCCATCCACCGGCTCTTTGCCATCGTCTGTGGTCTAGCCGTCGCTCTCGGCCTTTGGTTTGTGATCGACAGGACGAGCTTCGGCGTCAAGCTACGCGCCTCCGTCGACAATGCGGCGATGGCCGACGCACTCGGCGTTCGCACTGAGATTATCTATGCGGTCAGCTTCGGCGTTGCCGTCGGTCTTGCAGCGCTTGGCGGTGTCGTCGGCGCCGAACTGCTGCCGATTGAGCCCTATTATGCGCTCCGCTACATGGTGACATTCCTCGTCGTCGTCTCGGTCGGCGGTGCGGGCTCGATCCCAGGAGCGCTGCTTGCCTGCCTTCTGCTCGGCGCGATCGATACTACAGGACGTTACCTAATGCCGGAATTCGGCGAATTCTTCTTCTATCTCGCAGTTATCGCCATCGTCTGCGTCTTCCCGCGCGGACTTATTGGGAGGGTAAGATGACGCTCGCCACTTACACCAGCAGCAACGCAGATATTATGACAGCCGAGGCTTCCGCGCGCCAGCGCCGCTCGATCGGTCGCGATCTTGTCAGCGTTGCCGCAATCATCATGATCACCGGGCTCGGCATTCTTGTCTTTCCCGACAACCTCGCGCTGCTGACGCGCCTTATCGCCATTGCGCTGCTCGTGCTCTCGCTCGATCTCGTTACCGGCTATTGTGGGGTCGCCACGCTAGGGCATGCGGCACTCTTCGGATCCGGGGCCTATGCGGCAGGCATCCTTTCCGCTCACTACAGCATCAACGATCCGCTGCTCATGATGCTCGCAGGCATTTTTGGCGGCGCGTTGGCAGGCTTTCTCTGCGGCGCTATCATCCTGCGTGCCCACGGACTGCCGCAGCTCGTGCTTTCGATCGCCCTCATCAATCTCTTCCATGAGTTCGCCAACAAGGCTTCGTCGTGGACCGGAGGCAGCGACGGGCTTTCCGGGATCTCTCCTGGCCCCCTGCTCGGATATTTCGAATTCGACCTCTATGGCTACACGGCCTATGTTTTCGCCGTCGTCCTTCTGATCATCGTTTTCGTGATCCTGCGTCTGCTCGTCCGCTCCCCGTTCGGCATGCTCTGCCGCGGCATCAAGGAGGATCCGCTGCGCATCCGCGCCATGGGCGCCTCGCCAAGAGCTACACTTATCAAGGTGTATGTGATTTCCGGCGCCGTCGCTGGTATTGGCGGCGGGTTGAACGCCATCACCACCCAGGTGGTCGGCCTCGACAGCCTCTCCTTCACCCTCTCCGCAGAATCGCTCGTGATGCTCGTACTCGGCGGCACCGGTTCGCTCTTTGGCGCGCTCTCCGGCACTGTCATCTTCGTGCTCTTTGAGGATTATGTCTCGGCGGCCAATCCGTTCCATTGGCTGACCATGGTGGGCGCGCTCCTCATCGCCGTCGTTCTTTTCGCGCCGAAAGGGCTCTACGGCACAGCAGCCGCCTTCCTCGCCCGTCGCAAGGAAGCCAATTGATGAGCGCCGTCTTCGAGGTCAACAACCTGCGGAAGGCCTTCGGCGGCCTGGCCGTTACCAACAATGTCAGCCTTGCCATGGCACCGGGAGACCGTGTCGCGCTCATCGGCCCGAACGGTGCTGGCAAGACGACCTTTGTCAATCTTGTGACCGGTAACCTCCATCCCGATTCCGGAGAAGTCCGCCTCGGGGGCGAAACGGTGACGAAGGTCGACGCCATCGGCCGCGTCCGACGCGGTCTCGTCCGATCCTTCCAGGTCACCCGGCTCTTTCAGGACATGACGCCGGGCGAACATGTGGCGCTTGCGATCATGCAGCGCGACGGCCGCTCGGGACGGATGCTCGGCAATTTCCTCGCCATGCGGGATGTCATGGCCGAGGTTGGAGACCTGCTCGGAAAGCTCGGCCTCGGCTCGCTGATGCATCGCAAGGTCAGCGAGATCGCCTACGGCCAACAGCGTCTGCTGGAGATCGCCGTGGCGCTGGCGTTGAGGCCGAAGGTGCTACTGCTCGACGAGCCTGCTGCCGGGGTGCCTCAGAGCGATACCGGCCGCATCGAGCAGGCGCTGGCGGATCTTCCCGCCGACCTCGCCGTGCTCATGATCGAGCATGACATGGATCTCGTCTTCCGCTTCGCCAAGCGCGTCATCGTGCTTGCTGCCGGCACAATCATCTTCGACGGCTCACCCGCCGACATCACTAAGGATGCTCGCGTTCGCGAGGCCTATCTCGGGAGCTATGCTAATGGCAGCCACGCCGCTTGAGGTCGAAAATATTTCTGCCGGTTACGGTCCCACGCGCGTTCTCGACGGCGTCAGTTTCTCCGTTCCGGCCGGCGCGCGACTTGCCGTCCTCGGACGCAATGGCATGGGGAAGACGACACTGCTGGCCACGCTCGCCGGCCAGACGCGTCGCTATGATGGCCGTATCCGCCTCGGTTCGTCCGACGTCACCACGCTGCCGAGCGCATCGCGTGCTCACCGCGGTCTTGGCTACGTACCCCAGGCACGCTGCATCTTTCCGACGCTAACCGTCGAAGAAAATCTATTCGTCGGGCTCAAAGGCCGCCCGAAAAGCGCCCTCGAGGAAGCCTATGCCATGTTCCCCCGCCTGAAGGAACGCCGCAAGAACCTCGGCAATCAGCTTTCCGGGGGAGAACAGCAAATGCTTTCGACAGCGCGCACCATTCTCGGGCAACCCTCCGTGCTGCTGCTAGACGAACCCCTCGAAGGACTTGCGCCCGTGATCTGCGAGGAGTTGATGACCGCCTTCGCCGAACTTGCCAAGACCGGCGACATGACCATCCTCTTGGTGGAACAGCGCATCCAGAGCGCGCTGGATTTCGCCGATCAGGTCATCATCCTCGAGCGAGGACGGCTCGCCTGGAACGGCACGCCGGAGGCATTGTCAAGTGATCACGACGCCGTTGAGCGGCTGCTCGGGGTCGGAGGCCTGCACTGAGCGTGCTTCAGCCGGGTAGGGTTTAGGGGTGAGATCCCGCGCTTACTTCTTATCCATGGACAGATCAGATTTCAGGTCGATTCGACCTGAAGTCATCCGGCTCTGGGCTCCATGTCGCTCTTCACGAGGAATTGGCCGATTGTGTCTCGTTCTATTTGCGCGAGAACGCTATTTTCGTGTTTGGTTACGCGTTGGAGGAGCGAGGTATGAACGAGCAAGGACCTTCAAAGCGATCCAACGGGATCGCCGCCATCAGTGGGCCCTCAGATGGTTCTTCATTCGTACGATTTCATCCGCCAGCCATGGCAAGCATCGACCCCCCTTCATCTTCCAACCCTCTCGACAAGCTATTCCCTCAAATGCGGGAAGTTCACGATGAACTGAAACGATTAGGGGTGAAGCCCCTGTCGCAGCTTTCGGTGGAGGAGGTACCAGCACAGGCGGATGCCGCAAATGGCTTGGAACTCCAAGTGGCATGGACCGAGCCGCCGAGCTTCAAATCCAAGCGAGAGATGTCCCCATCCCATCAGCGAGCGGGCCGGTCCGGGTACGCGTCTCACGCCGGATGGAAGCGGAGGTCTGCACCCAGCCATCAGCTTTTTTTCATCGGGGCGGCTTCGTCATCGGCAATATCTAGACCTATGATCAGGCTGTGAGAAGACTTGCGCTTGGTTGGTGACGGTCGAGGCGATGATGATGAGCACGTTTGCAGAAGGTGTTGATTAACCTATCGCGTAACAAAGCTTAACATCGGCAAAATTGTTCCGTCTGCAGGGACCATGTTAGCAACAAGAGGCAAAGGTCACGCAAAAGATCGCAACGGGAACAACACCAAATGCTATTCAAGTTTCGTGCATCGAAATTAAGACTGCTATTCGCAGCACTCGCAACGACAGTCATGGTCGCATTTTCCGCAATGTCGACCATGGCCGCGGATAAAGTACGGATCTCCTATTCCACATGGGTCGGCTTCGGGCCGCTCTTCATCGCGCAAGAGAAAGGCTACTTCGCGTCAGAAGGATTGGATGTTGAATTGATCCCGATAGAGGACACCAAGTTGCGGTTCGCAGCCATGGCGTCAGATCAGATCGACTATCTGGTCACTTCCGTGGATACGCCTCCTCTCTATCTCACAGATACACAGGATTTCCGTTATCTCTTCGCACTTGACGAGTCGAACGGTGCCGATGGGATTGTTGCCAACAAGGATATTACGACGCTGGCCGACCTCAAGGGCAAGAAAGTCGCCTATGCCTCGGGCGCCGTGACGGAATTCTTTCTATACGTGCTCCTGAACGAAGCGGGGATATCGTTGTCTGATATCGAGCCGGTGAATATGGCGGCGAGTGACGCAGGTAGCGCTTTTATCACCAAACAGGTCGATGCCGCCGTCACTTGGGAGCCCTACCTGTCGCGCGGTGGATCGACGGACCATGGGCATATTGTTACCACGACCACCGCGCATCGAGGCCTGATTGTCGACGTACTCATTACTAGCGCCGCGAATGAGAAGGCTAAGGCCGATCAAATCGCGGCAATCTACCGCGCTTGGCGAAAAGCAGTCGACTTCATAGATACCGACCGTGATGAAGCCTTGCAGATCATGGGCCGCAACCTGGGTGGATGGCTGGAAGATCCTGCAGTAGTGGCGGATGTAATGTCCGGAATCAAGTTCATGAGCGCCGAGCGCAACGCGGAGTATTTTGGCACGCCTGATCAACCCGGCCTGATTGCTGGCGTGGCGCAAAAAGCGATCGATCTTTGGAGCGCGCGCGACAAGATGCGCGTCACTGTCAAAGGCAGCGATCTCGTGTCGTATGCGGCAACTCGGTGACACCCCGTGGGCAGGCCGGACCCCTCCCAGCCTGCCCAAATTGTAGCCAAGGTGGTAGGTCCTCATGAGTACTCTCTTCTCTCCAAAAAAATCAATCCCCTACGCGACTTACATTTCCCTCGGTCTGGCCAGCGGCGGCGCGTTGGCGTTGCTGTGGTGCAGCCTGACGTATGGAGGCATGGTCAGTGCCAACTTCATGCCCACACCAACGGCGGTATTCGTCGCCCTGGTAAAAGCCATGCAAACCGGCGCCATTTGGAAGGACATTTGGGCAAGCGCCTCGGTCGTCTATATGGGCTTCTTTCTTGCAGCCCTGATCGCCATACCCATCGGAGTACTGATGGGTAGTTTTCAGGCGGTTGCAGCGTTGATAGAACCGGTGACGAATTTTATCCGCTATCTCCCTGTCACCGCCTTGATCCCGCTGCTAATACTCTGGGTCGGCATTGGGATCGAGCAGAAAGTCGCCGTGATTTTAATCGGCGTCGTGTTCAACCTGACGATCATGGTTTCGGACGTTTCGAACCGCGTCAACATCGCCATGCTCGAGGCAGGGTATACACTTGGTGCGTCGTGTCCTCAGGTCGTCGGGCGCATCCTGTTTCCGGCTTGCCTGCCCGGTATCGTTGACGCCTTGCGGGTCAACATGGGCGTCGCTTGGACTTATGTCGTCGTCGCGGAACTGGTTTCGGCAAACAAGGGCCTCGGCTTTCTGATCTTGAACGCGATGCGCGGGCTGTTCACCGATGTGATCTTTCTCGGAATCATCCTTATTGGGCTTCTCGGCCTGTTGTCCGATCAGGCCCTCAAACTAGTAAAGCGGGTTTTCCTGCCTTGGTCGATCGACGGAGAGCTTTAATGGCCAATCTCAAGATTTCAGACGTCTCCTTGACTTTTCCGAGGAGGCACGGCGGGACCCATATTCAGGCGCTATCGCATATCTCGCTGAATATTCCCAGCAACCAATTTGCGACCATTGTGGGCCCCTCAGGTTGCGGAAAATCCACGCTGCTGCGCATCGTAGCTGGGCTGCAGGAGGTGTCTTCGGGCACCGTCAAACTTGGAGATGACCTGATCAAGGGACCGGGCGCTGATCGGGGTATGGTGTTTCAGAGTTACACGCTTTTCCCATGGCTTACCGTGCGCCAGAATATGGAATTCGGCCCCAAATTGGCCGGCAGGTCTGCAGCCGAACGGCGGGAGCAATCCGATTACCTGCTGGCGCAGACAGGCCTGACCAAATTTGCGGATACTTTCCCCAACGCCCTGTCGGGAGGCATGAAACAACGTGTCGCAATCGCCCGCGCGCTGGCCAACAACCCGCGAATGCTGCTGATGGACGAACCTTTTGGGGCACTCGACAGCCAGACCCGTGGTTTGATGCAGGAGCTGATCACTAACCTCTGGAGCGAGATGCACAAACAAATCCTCTTTGTCACCCATGACATCGAAGAGGCAGTCTTTGTCGGGCAGCGTATTTTCGTTATGAGCGCGCATCCCGGCCGCATTAAGGAGATCGTGGACGTCGATCTGCCCTACCCACGGTCGATAGAAACCCTGTCTGATCGCCTATTCATCCAAGCCCGGCAACGCGTGCTTTCTTCAATCCGCGAAGAAGTGCTCAAGGCGCATACGGTTTAGTACTATGGGCAGAAGTAAGTACGTCCGTATTTTGCCTGAAGGACGTAGCATGGTGTCGAACTGACTTAATCCGTCGTTTTGCGGATTGGGAGCATCCAGTTATGACACTCTCAAACAGCGGTCCAATCACTTCGTTTCCGAAAACGCTTTCGCCGCCGTTTCCGAGCTTTTGGCATGGGACGGACTCGCGGCACCGGTAACGAGTTGATGGCGATCAGCGCCGAACTATTCAGAACGGTCGATCGCAACACATGAATGCAGCAAGATTGGGTGATGCCGGCATCGGCGCAACACGGCATGTCGAAACCTGCGAGGTCGTTCGCGCTTCATTGCCAACTGTCAAGTTGACCGTGCTGCGCTGCTGGCTGAGATCGCATGTTGAGCTCTTATCGTAGGGATGACCTGCGTTGTTACATATCCGCTTAACAATCCTTCGAATCGTTAACATTGAAGCGGCTCAGAGCGACGAATAGCCTGATAGAAAGCAGAAAGGAAATGAGAACGTGGCGATTTCGAAAGAGACACTTGAAAAGCTTCGGCAGCGTTACTCGGGCCCATCTGAGCCTAGGATGAAAAATCCGGATTATCAGCGAGTTGCTGACAAGATCTTCTCCGGGCAGGGAAAGCGCGACCTTCCCTATGGTGGCATCCCGACACTTCTCGCCGCGCGACAACTTGGCGACCAGCAGAAAATCAGCGATCTCGATGTTGCGCTCTTTGGGGTGCCGATGGACCTTGGTGTGACCAACCGAAACGGTTCCCGGTTCGGCCCGCGCGCCCTACGTACCATCGAACGTATTGGGCCATATAACGAGGTTCTCAATTGCGCGCCGTTGCACGAAATGAATGTCGCCGATATCGGCGACGTGCCGTTTCAAAGCCGGTTCGACCTGGCACAAAGCCACAGGGATATCGAAGCGTTTGCGCGCAATCTGGTAGCACAGGGCGTTATCCCGATTGCAGTGGGTGGAGACCATTCGATCAGCCATCCGCTCTTGCGTGCTGTCGGTGAAAAGGTGCCGGTCGGCATGATCCACATCGACGCACATTGTGATACGGGCGGTTTTTTTGATGGTGAAAAGTTCCACCACGGCGGCCCATTCCGTAACGCGGTCCTTGACGGCGTGCTTGACCCCACGCGGGTGGTACAGATCGGAATACGTGGATCGGCGCGCTACATCTGGGACTTTTCGGACGTGTCGGGAATGACAGTCATTCCGATGTCGGATGTGGCCGAACAAGGCACCGCAGCCATCATCAAGCAAGCACGGCGCATCATCGGCGACGGCCCCACCTACCTTTCATTTGATGTCGACAGTATTGACCCGGCTTTCGCGCCTGGCACCGGTACACCGGAAATCGGCGGCTTGACAACGCGCGAGGCGTTGGACTTGATCCGGGGCATGCAGGGGACCAACCTTGTTGGAGCAGATGTGGTCGAGGTTGCCCCGACCTATGACGCCACGACGAACACCGCCCATGTCGGCGCGCAGATACTCTTTGAAATTCTCAGTCTCATGCAGTTCAGCCCCGCGCTCACCGCGCGCGGGTCGTCGTACTTGCTGATGGGCCGGAGTTCCCGGGAAGTATCCCCCGGCACCGACCTCGAAACGTCATGCGCCGCTGTTCCATCCGGCAGCGCTGGGCAATGAACTAGTAGGCAAACCGCATTGTCGTTCCGGTCAAGTTTCTGAGGGAGAGCCTCGTGCTGTTTCGAGACGACCAGGCGAGCGGGGGGTCTGATTGTCCGCATTGATCGTGGCGCGGACCTTTGACGGCCGGCTAGAGGACAACGGGCTGCGTTGCCCGTCCCACGGTTGGCACTTCTGTGGTTGCCGCCGGTTTGGCAAGAAGTTTCTGACCTTCTTTGACGTGTGATCGAGTGCGGTCTTCTGTCAGGCCCTTCGTTGCGGCGCTTGCAAAGGCCGCCGGCCGGTATGGTGATCTGCGGAGCGAGTCCAAATCTTAAACCCGAGCTTGCAGGCTCAAAGTGCCAAACTGGTTTTCCCGTTCCCGATCGGTTCGATCATGCGCCCATTCAGGTCTCGACTTTTCACACCTCTTTGCCAGTCCTGGTTATCCGCAGCAGTTTCCTTTCACGCCGCCATTGCCGAGCTGGGTCTCGATAATCTTCCTGCTTCGTCAGCATGGCCCATATTGTCCGAGCCATCTTGTTCGCCAGTGCGATCGCCACCAGCATGCGCGGCTTCTTCGCGAGCATCCGCGAAAGCCACGCTCCTTGTACTGGCGGTTTGCGACCCGCCCAACTCAGGCGCGCCATTGCCCCGATGATCAGGAGCCTGCGGATGTCGGCCTGACCAGCCTTCGACACCCGGCCAAGCCTTTCTTTCCCACCAGAAGAGAACTGTCGTGGAACGAGGCCGAGCCACTTCTTTCGCGAACTCCGCGCGCCAGAGACGCACGTTTTTTGCCGCCAAGGGGATTGTGGGAGATTGACATTGACCCGGTGCACACGGCCTTCCTGCACCGCTCCATGAGGGAGATCCAGCTGACAGGTAGTAAACAGTTGCGTGACAAGGTCGCGGACACCGACATCCCGATGAAAGCGGATTATGGCTTACGCATCTTGTTGCGCTGCGTCATCAGGAAATGGCGAAACGCACACGCGAGTTACCAACCAGTCCTACCCGAGGCGATCCGCATCCGGTGAGTCGCGGAATTATCATCACCCAGTGTCATTTACCGGTCAATGACGACAACTTGCTATTGGGTATTCAATGTTCACCCGCTTCGACAAGCTAAACGACAACGAGCTGATGCGCGCACATGGCCAGGAACAGGCGACCGCGATCCATAACGTCATGGTTGGACATCGACGGCCACGACCAATGGGCTGTGGAAAGCCCGGGCGTATTTTCGGCCGGACCAAGGAACAGCTTGACAGGACGGAGGTGACGATAATCAAGTATCACTGCATGATGCGCGGCAACAGCGATTCCCTGCCAATGCTAAATGGCGTTGGTCCCAAAGCAATCTATGGCCCGGTCGCCAATGACACCGTGGTGTAGGAACTGTGCACGTACCGAGAGTGACCGTGAACGAAGGTCAGCTTTTAGCGATCGGGTGCAGTGCCTGATTGTTGCGCACATGCGTCCGCGCGGCTCATTCCTGCCGCGCCCCGTTGGACCAAAGGACAAGTGGCGATGAAAAACGACAGGACAACGTGGCATTCCACATGTTTGAAAACGTCGATCCGAGCCTTGAGCATTCTCAGGCGAGAACGCCGGGCCGGCCTATCCAGACCCGAGACCTCGCACAGGAATATCAGTTTCTGGCGGCGACCTGTTACGGAGAACTTGAAAAGGTGATGAAACTGCTGCGGCCTGATCGCCAGGCCCTGGACACATTTGGTGACACGTTTCTCGAATACCTGTGCCAGATCCGCTGCGAGGAATGGATGCGGTATCACCTGATGGTTTCGGAATGGGAGCAGGCCGAATATTTCGGATTGCACTGACATGCCCCATTTCATCGCTGAGCATGGCAATGCTCTTCCAACTATAGAGGATAGACAGGTAGCGCTGAAATTGCTTGCCGATGTCGGCAGCAACTGTGGGTTCATCAAGATCGGTGAAATGGTGGCTCCCTGGTTGGGCGCATCCGCATTGCGATTGCGAACGCGATTGTCGATTTGCCCCAGTTGCAGCTGGAAAAAACCATACGGCTGTTTAAGGATCGCTCGCCATACACCTCCATCTCGGTCGAGGTGCAGCCCTATCATCTCATTGAAGAATTGGTGCGGAACGGAAGCGTCGATGTGGGCATCTCTGTGCACCAGAAAGAACTGGACGGCACGGACCGACAAATTCTAGCAACAGAGCGGATCGGGCTTTTCTGCGGAAGCGAGCATCCCCTGTTCGACGAGGAGTTGAATGAGGCTTCCATTCACCGGATCAACAAATGTGAACGCTGCTTCCGCGAATACATCCGTTTTTCCGATGGTCGCCGGCGAAAGCCTGTGGAAGTCAACACTTCCCGGGCCAATGATTTGGAAGCGGTCGCGATGATGGTGTTGAGCGGCCGTTACCTTGGCTTTCTGCCGCTCGACTTTGCGGCACGGTGGGTCAAGTCCAGCAAGATGAAAGAGATACTACCAGGACATTACGGGTATGAAAGTTCAATTGTCTTACTGACAAAAAAAGACAAGCGCTACTCAAAGGCTGTGCAGCGTTTTTTAGACGACTTGTATGCAGTCGTCAGTGCGAAATAAATGAAACATTAAGTATCGATTGTCGGAACGGCGCAAATCGAGAGCTTGGTGCAGGAACATTTCGTCCAGGATTGTGGGATAGGCGAGCCACCGCGAAAGACGGGCGACTGAAATGACAGAAGGGAAGGCGTGGTCTTCCGATGAAAACTGCTCGCGTACATGAGGTATGCCGGCTAGCTTGAGGCGGCCCGCAAGTCGCGGTTCAGCATGAACTCACACTTCCAACGTGATGCCGAACTTGGCAAGTAACTTCACCGCGTTCGCATAGGTTGTACGCACCTGAAGTTCCGTGTGGAAAAGTCACTCGCCTTTCCCGTCAAATCCACGGGTGCCGGACCTCTCAAATTCCCTTTCTCGTCCTGACTGAGCTGGCCCGATACGTATAGCACCCGCCCTGACCGCAGTGCATGGCCATAAGCTTCTTCGCATGGTACGCCAAAATAGCCGGCCTTTTTTCAAGGTATTCTCTGCCGCTCGTCCTTGACTTTTCTTCTACCTTCTGCAGTCCCGAACGCCGGGGGGAGTTATCGATCACCAGTACTATCCGACGCCCCGAACTCAAAGGGCAATCGTGCAGAAGTGATCCCGCAGAAATACAGTCAGTTTCGCTGCATGCGGCTGATGCCGACGAGGGAAGCCTAGTCTATATCGTACCTACTATCTTTGGTTGGCGAAAGCTGTGAGAAGGTTCTTTTCCTGGAACTGCGGGCGATCTTTGTGCAGTCCGATCAGAACCGGTCGATGTAGCTGCGGAGGCCTTCTGCGAAAGAAGGGACGTGGACATGTCCAATGTGTCATTCGAACTCGATAGTCCAAACGGGTACCGCCTTTTGGGACGCATCGAGCAGCCGCAGGCAACCCCTCGGGGTTGGGCACTCATTGCGCATTGTTTCACATGCGGAAAGGACAGCTTGGCGTCGGTGCGATTGGCACGGGCCCTCGCCCTCATCGGCATCGGAGTGCTCCGGTTCGACTTTGCCGGAATTGGATCCAGCGGCGGCTCATTTTCCGAGGGCACGTTTGCTGCCGATGTCGATGATCTCGTCGCCGCCGGCGCAGCCATGGCGGAAGCCGGGATGGAGCCGGCACTTCTCGTCGGACACAGTCTGGGCGGTGCAGCTGCGCTGGCAGCTGCCGGCAGGATGCCCACGATCCGGGCCGTCGCAACGGTCGGTGCGCCCTCCGATGTGGCGCACGTCCTCCATCAATTCACTCCCGAAAGTCTTACGCGCATCGAGAAAAGTGGTGAAGCCGAAGTGTACTTAGCTGACCGGCCTTTCATCGTTCGCAAGACGTTCGTCGAGGATATCCGCCAGCACGACCTCGAAGCACACATTGCCCAACTGCGTCGCCCTTTGTTGGTTCTGCATGCCCCACGTGATAGCACAGTGAGTATCGAAAATGCGTCCCGCATCTTCGCAGCGGCCAAGCATCCAAAGAGCTTCGTTTCGCTAGATGACGCGGACCATTTGCTCACCCGCCGCGCCGACGCCGACTATGCGGCAACGATCATCGCAGCCTGGGCGTCACGCTATCTCCCTTTGCTCGTCGATGATCTGCCGCAGGTCGAGGAAGCAACCGGCGTCGTCGCCGAGGAGACAGGTCACGGGCTCTATCAGCTTGCCATTCGTAGCGGTCCGCATCGGCTCCTTGCTGATGAGCCGGAGAACGCTGGTGGGACGGGAACTGGATTGTCGCCCTACGAGCTGATTTCTGCTGGCCTCGCCGCCTGTACAACGATGACGATGCGAATGTATGCTGAGCGCAAGGGATACCCCTTGGAGCACGCCCGAACGGTGGTGGTTCACTCCAAGCGTCCCGAAGAGACGCCTGCGGATCTTTTCGTCCGCACGGTCACCTTGGTGGGTCCGCTCGAAGAGGAGCAGCGCAAAGCCATACTTGAGATCGCGGACCGCTGTCCCGTCGATCTCACACTCGTCCGGGGCGCTGACGTCGAAACCAGTCTCGTTCAAGACAATCTGACCAATGTCCCGACCCCGGAGATTAGAGACCGGGAGCCGCCGCGTCATTGACAGAGCCAGTCTTCCTCATTCGTGCGCGCATGACCTACATCTCCGATCCAAAAACGATGGCGCTGCAGAGGAGGTTTTTAACATCCGAAGAGATGACAAAAAAATCCACCGCAGGAAAGCCTTCCATGCCCAATCCACTCGGCAACTCGCGACGATTGCTCGGCCTGCAGCTCTCCGATAATCAGCGATTTTGGACGTCGTGGGCCGTTGACTGGCCAGCCTGACGCGGGTCCAAATACCCGGCTTTCAGCCAATGATCGTGAATACAATTGATGCTGAAGGCGCAACTCTTGAATTTGCTTTTAGCACGACGATGACCTCCCCCATCGGAGATTGCCGAGAAGACTTCGCAACCGATTGCGGCTGCGGCTTGTGCGATTATGCCTCCAATAGAAAGGCCGGCCATGTGAAAGTCATTGATCTTCAGTTCGGACAACACCGAAAGCACATCACGCGCCATTTCATCGATCGTGTAAGGATCGGCGGATGAACTAGGCCGGGTTTGCTGGAGGCTCCAACTTCTGAGAAAGTGGAACCGATATGCGGGAGCGTGCTCCCGAAGCGGGTTAATGTTATCTGGAAGGCGCTGGTCTGGACCGTTGAGTTAGCGCTCAAGGGCGGCAAGCCCAACCAGCGCGATCTGCGCATCGTGATCGGGCGTGTCGAAACTGGCGCCAATACCGCCGATGGTCTGTCCGTCGACGAGAATCGGAAGACCGCCTTTCATCTCGATGAAATCGTGGGCGGTCACAGCAGCAATGCGGCCATTGTTGATGGCGTTTTCGAGTGCTTCCGTGGGTTTTCTAAAAAGAGCGGCAGCACGCGCCTTGCCTGGGGCCAGCTCCACGCTAGCGAGATAGGAGGCGTTGTCCATCCGCAGCAACAGGATCGGCCAGCCGCCGTCATCGACGACCGCGATGACGCCAGCCAAATGTTGTCGTTCGGCTTCCGCCTTTGCGGCTTCGGCAATTTTCTCAGCGGCGGCAAGCGTCAGAACCCTCTTTTCCAGGAACTGTGCTGTCGCCGGCTGTATGTTGCTAGCGATTCCGAATAGACCAACGCCTATGGCGTACCCGATTGATCGATGCATGAAGTCTCCCTCGATAGTGAACAATACGGGCTGGGCGTATCGTTATTTGAGCGTGCTCAGATAGGCGATGAGATCGCCTCGCTGCTGCTCATCCTTGATTCCGGCAAAGGGCATCGTCGTGCCGGGAACAGCCTTTTGCGGAGCTGTGATAAAAGCATCCAGAGACTGTTCATTCCAGGTCACGCCAGCGGCCTTCATCGCACGGCTATAATGATAGCCCTGCGCAGAGCCCGCTTGCCGTCCAACGATACCAAGCAGTCCTGGTCCGGTCCGATTGGTACCGTCCTTGGCGTGGCAGGCTGCGCATTTGGCAAATACCTGTTCGCCTCTTGTCGCATCGCCAGCAACCGCCAAACTGAGGTTTGCGGAAGTCATAAAAAAAGCAGCGGCCGCACCGATTGTTCGACACACAGAGCGCATGGTTGAATCCTCGTACATAGAGAGTTGCTTTTTGGATTAGAGCATCCGTGGATTTGCCGCATAGCGCAGGAGATCGTCTCCAAGACGCAGCGACAACGCTCCTAAAGGACCGGTCGGATTATAGCCGGAATTGAAGGGATAGACTGAAGCACCCACCACGAAGAGATTTTCCGCGTCCCAATGCTGGAGATGGGGGGATACGACACTTGTGTGCGGGTCGGCGCCCATGACGGTGCCACCGGTCACATGCGTTGTCTGGTAAACCCTTGCGTCATAGGGGCCCTTCCGCGGGGATGGCGTTCCAACAATATCGGCACCACTTGCCTTGGCAACCTCCACAGCCTTCTGCGTGAGATATTCTGACATTCGCAATTCGTTTTCACGAAGATCGAATGTCATTCGCAGCAAGGGCTGACCGTAGGCATCGCGGTATGTCGGATCGAGGTCGAGATAATTCTCCCGATGAGGATACCAGCTTCCGTGAACGTAAATGTTGAAGCTGTGCGAATACCAGTCCGCATTGGCTTCCTTCCAGGCGCTACCCCAACTTGGCGTGCCCGGCGGCACAAGACGTTTGAGGATAGGACGACCGCTGGTGACATTCGAATAAATGTAGCCACCACCAAAGAAGCCCAAGCCGCTGTGATCGAAATTGTCGCCGTTGAATTCGTCAATGCAGGTTTGCGAGGCACCGGAGGCGAGAAAGGGATTGATCCAGCGTTCCTTGAAATGGACATTCACGCCCGACATGGTTTGGTGGCAGAAATTCTTGCCGACCACACCCGCACCGGTCTCCGGGTCGTAGGGCTTGCCGATGCCGGATACGAGCAGTTGCTTGGTGTTTGCCATTGTGAAGGATGCAAGGACGATGATGTCGGCCGGCTGCACATGCTCCTCGCCGGTGGAAAGATCGATATAACGAACACTGCGGACGCGCTTTGCTTTCTTGTCGTAGTCGATCCCCGTGACATGCGAGAAAAACTTGAGTTCAAAGTCTTTTCGCTTCTGCAGAATTGGATAAAGCAGCACCTGAGGGCTGGCTTTGGCATTCGACTCGCAAATGAAGCGTTCGCAGTGACCACAGAACTGACATTGCCCAAGTTCGACGCCATCAGGATTCGTGTAGGCGCCCAGCGAATTGGCTGCAGCCATCGGAAACGGCTTGTAACCAAGGCTCTCCGTCGCCTTCGTGAAAATCAGTCCGGCTTCGGTCGGAGGCAGTGCAGGCTGCGGATACTCACCCTGTCGCGGTGCCTCGAATGGATTGCCGCCGGGTTGGATCTTGCCCTGGATGTTGCCGGCTTTGCCCGAGATCCCAAACAGGTTCTCCCATAATGTATGATAGGGTTCGAGCTCTGCATAGGTGACGCCCCAATCCTGCACCGTAATTTCCGCAGGAATGGCCTTTTTGCCGTATCGAGATTCAAGCCGGGTGCGCAGGATTGGATCGTACTCCGCCCATCGCCAAGTTTGGCCGTTCCAATGGTTAGCTGCGCCTCCCATGCCTTCGCCAGGAAGAAACGCCTCTAAACGACGGATCGGGAAAGCTTCCTCGCGACGCGAATGCCGCAATGTATAGGTCTCAAGAGACCAATTCTGGATCAGCCCCGCATGAACATCCCACCTCAATTCATCGCGTTGATTTGGGAGTTTGGCTTCCGCTGCCCCAGTGTGATCGCCTCCACGTTCCAAAACCAGGACATCAATCCCCTTGGCAGTCAACTGCCTGGCAACCAAGCCTGCCGTGAAGCCTCCGCCACAAATAACGACGGTTCGCTGCTTCGAAATCTTCGCCATAACCGACCTCCTCAGCTAAAATCTGCAATCGCCTTTGGATCGCGCGCACCTGGATATGGCCGACCGCGAAATTGGATCATGTCGTCGGCATACACCGCAGGCAGACCGGGGTAGCCGATCATCCTCCAGAACACCTTGCCGACATTGCCGCCATAGATCGGGTCGGCGAAGCAGGCCTGAACAAACAACGGATAGATGAGTTCATTGAACCAAGGCCCGAGCGGAAAGGTCGTACCCTGTACCTTGTTGGCAGCAATCTCGTGCAAAAAGCCGTCTGCTTCTTCAGGTTTCAGCTCGGCGAAGTTACGCCCAAACTTGGCAAGCGCTGCCTCGTTCGCCGTCGCAACCCCGGCTTTAAAATAATTTTCAGGGGTGAGCGGCAATTGATAACCATATTGCGGTTTCCCCGGTTTCCAGGGCCCTTGCATGTAGAGCCGCTCGCCCTTCCCGAAACCACCTGAGAGCTGTCGATCGAAATAAATTGCCAGCCCGCAGTCGACGCCGTTCGGCGTAAGTTTGTCGGCTGGACACATAACGTTGACCAAGGCTTCAACAAAACTTGCTTCGTTGGGTCCGAATGACAGGTATCCCGCCTCGGGGGCAGGTAAGTCTTGAGAAGGATTTTCGCCGGCTGGGTCGCCCGCTTCGACTTTGGTCTCCTCTGCGGCGACCACTGGTGCCGAGAAAGAGACCGTGCTGGTAACCAAGGCAACCCCTCGCAGAAAGCCGCGGCGATCCAGTCGGTTGGAAACGGGCTCGTCACTCATCGATTTCTCCCAAAGAATGCAGCTGAGGATCAAAACTTCGGCGCTGGATCGATGACGAAACAGCCGATGAGATTTGTAACGGCGAAGCCACGATCGAACGCGTAAATTTCCGTGAAAATGCGCGAGCATCCGTAAACGTCGGAACCCGATCCGTCGCGCTCGCCGCGTCTGGGTCAGTCTGCAATTGGCCTGCCGACTGACCGAGCTCGACAACGACGTCCCCGCAGAAAACCTGGGCGTAGTCCGTGCAACGGTGGTCTCGCAAGGTGTTAGGTTGGGATCTCAGCGATTGCGGCATCCTATTGGCGCCGCGCGGCAGCCAAGTGAGTGATCGACCGCTCCATACTGCTTAGGCAATCGCTTTGGAAAGCATTTAAAAAGCAAAGTTACTAAGTTCAGGATGGCCCTCAGGGCGGCGCCGTACGGGCCACGCAAGCGTTCGCTGGCTCTTGGCAATTGGATGTTCGTTGACGGTGGCGAAGCGCCAACGTATCAACCGTTCCTGATCGATTTCCCAATTGTCGTTACCATACGCTCTGTACTAAGTGCCGATGGTGTCGGAGCGTTCATAAGCCGAGTTGTTGTCGATTGCCCGAGAAGCTCCAGAGTTTGGTGATCAGCCGATACTCGACCAGTTCAGCCCATTGACGCATGAGCGAGGCCTCGATCGCCACACGCCCTGCGAAAAAGACCGTGCCGTGGCGGTCCAGGTAAAGTGCGGCAAAACGGTGCGGCGTGACATTGCAAACATGCGAGGAGTGCTCGGCTCAACGCTGGGTGGCGAGTTTATCGTTGTCATAAAGTGTAAGTATAATTTATGGGCGCGATCTGGACATCGGCGGCGCTCAACACACACGCCTTGACTCGAGCAACTTAAGTAGATCCTTTGCCTCCCGCAGATCGGCGGTCTCGAACCCCTCGGTAAACCTGCCGAAAACGTCCTTCAAAAGACGTCGGGCCTCGTTGGCACGTCCACGACCCGACCACCAGCGGCTCAACAAAATCGCGGAGCGAAGTTCCCATCCCAGCGCCGACTGTTGGCGCGCGCAGTCGAGAGAGTTGAGGAGACAGGTTTCTGCCGCATGCCAATTATCCGGGGAGGCGCTCAAGAGCACCAGGGCCTGGGCGCGCAGCAAGTCGGGGAGTTCGAATGTCCCGGGGCCAGACGAAGCCTCATTCGCCAGCGCGTCAATAATCAACGCTGCTTCTGCCGAGTGCCCAGTACGCGCCAAACCCTCCGACAAGGCGCGTGAGATCGTGGATGCGAGAATGTAGCGCCTTTCCATCCGCATGGCGGACAGCGCGGTGCGCAAGATCTCGACCGCGAGCTCAACGTTACCTCTCCGCAGCATGAGATCGCCTTTCAAACCTAGGCCACCCGCTTTGTAGAAGGGCAGGGAATACCTGGTGGCATTCGCGATCAGCCGGTCGATTAACTCTTCCGCGATCAGTTGATCGCCCCGCCACAGAAAAATCGGTGCGCTGTATAAAAGGCAAATACAAAGCGACACGGGATGGTCCTGTCTGACGGCTACCTCGATACCTTGATGCGCGAACTCTGCAGCCTGATCCGGAAAGCCCCGACACCATAATGTTCGAGCAAACCCGATCAAAGCCCGCACTTGATGGTCGTATCCAAATGAATGCACGTCACTGATCCCGGCCGTGGCCGCATGCTTGAAGCCCCGTTCGTAGCTCTCATGGGCTAATGATTGGTTCCCCACCAGGTGATGGCTGGCGCCGAGCATCCACTCAGCCAGAACCATCTCCCGCGCGCGCCCGAGATTTCTCGCCTTCGTCGCATAGCTTTCAGCGGCTGCCAACGATCCGCCTTGGTCCGCGACTCGAGCGCCATAAAGGTTTAATCCCGCAAGCAGCTCGAGTTGATGCTCGACGTCATCCAAGGACTCGGCCAGCACAAGCCCGCGATCCAAGGCAGCCTTGACTTCTTCACTGTCACTGTGAGCATGATTTGATGAAACGGCTAACGCCAACTGTAGCTTCAATTCGATCAATGATCCGAGATCTTCCTCCGGCAGGGATTGAAGCGTCTGCAGTGACCACCGTCTGCACTCACGCAACATCGACATGCCCAAAAATAGAGGGACTGCCCCGGCACCGAGCGGTACGGAGGCGGACCGATCTCCCGATGGCGAATAACCCCATTCGAGCGCTGCCCTGATATCGCCGACGTGTTGGGAGTACAGGGTTAGATTGCGATTGTTCTGGAGCCTGCTCGCCGTCCCGGCAAGGCGTTCCGCATAATACAACGCATGCCTCCTCGCTGTAGCATTGGTTTCACCCTGCTCCAGCAGCTTGCCTGCAGCATAGGCTCGCGTCGTGTCGAGAAGCTTGTAAAAGGTTGCCTCGTCGTTCCGGGATACCGAAATCAACGACTTATCCAACAAATCTGCAAGGGCATTTGCAACACGAATTCCATCGCCGTCGAGGTAGAGCAACAAGGCTTGCACCATCTCGAGGGTGAATGCGCCAACGAAGATGGATAGGGTTCTGAATACCGCCTGCTCGAACTCCGGCAGAAGATCGTAACTCCAGTCTAACATGGCCTCGAGGGTTTGATGTCGGGGCACGCTCCGTCGCCTTTGCCACAGCAACATCACGCGATCGCCAATCAATCGCCCCAAGCCTTGAATGCCATATGTACTCGTTCTGCACGCAGTCAGCTCGATGGCTAGCGGCATCCCATCGAGCTGCCGGCAAATTTCCGCAATTATCGGCGCCTCATCATCGGTAAGGGGGGAGCGATATCCACCGGCGCTAGCTCGATCCATGAAGAGTTGTACCGAGGACCAGGCGATCGCCTCGGATGCAGTCAGCGCAGAAAGATTGTCCATGGGAATGTCGAGCGGCTGGAGGAGGTGGACGAATTCATCGTCGACCCGTAACGCTTCGCGAGACGTGACGAGAATGCTTACCGAAGCGGCGGCTCGGAAGATCTGTTCCGCCAATGTTGCAACCGAGCCAATCACATGCTCACAGCTATCGAGAATGATGAGGATTTTTTTATCTGCAAGGCAGGCGATCAGTGTTTGCAGTGAGACCTGCGTCTGCTCGAAGCATCCAATCGCCCCCGCGATCGTAGTAATCACGAGTGAGCTGTCCCGGATGACACTGAGGCCGACGAACAAGATGCCATCGGCGAAGTCTGCCGCCAATCTGTGTGCAACAGCGATAGCCACGGTTGTTTTCCCGACTCCGCCGGGGCCGATGATGCTGACAAACCCGCGGGAGATAACCTCCGAGGAAATCGTCGCGATGCTCTCGTCTCGGCCGACCATCCGCCGCAAACTCGCAGGCAAGGTCGACTCCCCGATGCGGCTAACCGGCGCAGCCGCTGCCGGCCCTGGCTGCTTCAAACCGCGGATCGGGGCGACAAAACTGTAGCCTCTACCCGGCACATTTGTGATGTAGCGCGCGCCACTCTGACCGTCACCCAGCGTCTTTCTGAGCGCCGCTACATGCACTCGGAGACTGGTTTCTTCGACGATGACGTCTGGCCAAGTTCGCTTGATCAACTCTCTATGGCTAACAATCTCTCCCGCCTGCTCAACCAGGGCGATGAGTATGTCGAGGGCACGACCACCGAGAACAACCGGATCGCCGTTTCTCAACAACAGCCTCTCGGAGGCGATAATGCAAAAGGGCCCAAACTCGAACATCTCAGGTTCGTCAACGTTCTTTTGCATGCGCACCCTTCCCGTTTAACCAACATAAGTCGGACTTGTCCGGGAACACCGGCGACCGGCTCCGCGAAATTGGTGGTAATCGTCCTGTGTACGTCGATTGAGGCGGCAGGTGTTCAAGGCTCACGAAGAACAATGCGATTGCCGGCATCGTTAAGCTCATAACAGTGGTTCGCGGTATCTGTCTTTGAGTGGAAAGAGAGCCGCACCGCTGACCAAGCCCGCAGCGGGTAAATGCGGGTGCGTTCAGGTCAGGGGTCGCGGCGATTACCCAGGCGGCCAGGGCTGGCGAGAACGCGCCTGCGACAAGGGTGTATAACAATGAGATCGCAGCGGCGGGGATGCGCGTAGGGAAGATCTCAGCCAATGCCGACAAGAGGGGGCCGACATACGTCGCAGTCACCAGACCAAAGCATGATTGGACAACGGTCAGGGGGGTGACGGATGGAAAGTCCACCAGGAACACGAGCGCGGAGAAGGTGAGCAACAAGTGGGCGGCAGTCGAAATCACGAACAATGGTTTGCGGACAAATCGGTCTGAGACAGCGGCCAAAACGGGCGTCGTTGCTATTATCAAACAAGTCGACACGACTAATGCGCCCGAGCTCGAAAGGCGCAATTCGTGGGCCGCAAGGGACGGCATGTAGACGAACAACACGTTTCCTGCGATCATATATATCGTCAACAGGCCGAATGCGAGCAATAAGTAGCGACTGGGATGCTGCAAGGCTCTGTCTTCAGACCTCGAAAGCCTTTTGCGCGCTTGTAGGAATACTCCCGGCTCGGGAACCTTCGGAGAAAAGATTAACTTGCCCATGGTAACGGCAAGGACGCCATAGATAAAAAAAACATACAGCTCCAGCACGTTACCGATCGTGGCAGCGATGATAACGCGCCAATGCATGGCGCCGGGCGCATCGTTTTGGAGAAGTTCTGGATCAGGCATACGAGGCAGTCCGAATGGCGTCTATTGGAGGATCCGCGAAGCTATTGGGCGCCCTATAGTGAGCGGCCCCCCCCCCAGAAGCTTGCATGTAGCATCCCGGTCAGCTTCCGATGCAGCCTGGTGCGCAACCCGATCCTGGCAATGTTCGTTGCTCGTACGTCGGCTGAGCTCCATCTCATCACCTCATAATGTAGCCGCGGCGAATCGACCTAGACTAACGGTTTGAAACTCCGGCAACGTATGCAGGCAAAACGCTTTTCGGCCGAGTACCAACCAAAATCAACAAGCATAAATGCCGGATAATTCCGGCTTTGTTGCCTCGTCGTGATCTAGCTCGTCGGCTAACCGCGGTGAAGTGCGTGGCGAAGATCTTCTTGGTAGGACTGTTGCTCACGAAGTGGTGGTCCGGATCATGTGCATCGCCCTTGATTTTGCAGAGTTCTTTCTGCCTTCCTATTTTCTTACTTGACCAAGGCTCTCCAATTTTGCCTTAGTGGCCTTTCGACCGCCAAAGCTCATGGGAGATCCGCAGCAAGTCCAGGAAATCTCGGTCATGAGGGCGCTCGTACGAACGCCCTCAGCCATTAGCGCATCTTAGGCGACAAGCCTTGATCTCTCATGGCGTGGAATGAGCGTAAAACGGGCAATGTAACGCTCTAGTGTATTGCTCTCCGCAGCGAGTCGAGCGCAAGCGCTCGTATTATCCTGCACCATTATGGCATTCTTCTGCGTAACTTCGTCCATGATATTAACGGCGGAGGCGACTTCTTTGAGGCCCGACGCTTGTTCGCCAGTCGCGATAGCGATGGCATGCATGTGTTCGTTCAGCGTATCGATCAATTGTCCAATTGCTATTAGAGCGTCCCCCGCATCTTTCACCCGCGCTACCCCACCGGAGACTTGTTCGGTAGACACGCCGATCAGCTGCTTTATTTCACGAGCGGCGGTGGCCGCCTTCTGAGCCAGTTCGCGCACCTCCTGGGCGACAACTGCAAATCCTTTCCCAGCGTCGCCCGCGCGTGCAGCTTCTACCCCCGCGTTGAGAGCAAGGAGGTTCGTCTGGAAAGCGATGGTGTCGATCAACGTGGTGATCATGGAAATTTGCTGTGATGAGCTCTCAATCCGGTCCATCGCGCTGAGCGCCAACTTGACGATCGTAGCCGACTCTGAGGCTCTTTGGTTCGCAGCCGAAGCCGCCTTTTGGGCTTCCGAGGCTCGTTGCGCCGAGCTGGTGCAATTGGCGGCAATTTGGTCGAGTGCCGCCGCAGTCTGTTCCAAGGACGCGGCCTGCTGTTCGGTTCGATGCGCGAGGCCCTCAGAGGACAACGTTAGCTTTCCTGAGCCATCGTTTATTGACCTTGTGCTGGCAGCCACCGCCATGAGGACGCGCGACAGTTCTGCAATTGAACTGTTAAAGTCCTCTCGCAAGGTCTCGAACTCTCCCGAGAATGGGTGATCGAGGTGAAAGGAAAGATCGCCGGTCGAAAGCGCACGCAATCCGGCAGCGATACTCGATGTGGCGAAGGTCATCTCCTCGGTGCGTTTGCGTTCAGCCGCGTGCCGCGCACGAACCTCTTGGTCGGATTTGGACCTTTGCAGGACGGCTTCACCTTCCAGCCTGCTCTTCTCAATCGCATTTTGACGAAAAACTTCAACGGCCGCAGCCATGGCGCCGATCTCGTCGCGGCGTTGCAAATATGGAGCTGCGATTGAAGTGCTTCCCGCAGCCAGTGAATTCATGACCTGGGTAATGCGTCTTAGAGGATTTGCAATTCTGATGACGCATATACCGAAGATTGCGGAGATCACCAGCAGGCAGCAGCCGATCGTACCACAAGTCCAGTAAAGTGTGCGCGCGTAGACGTCCTCGCTTGTCCCCAAGGCTTCGGATGTTGTTTGCTCGTTGTAAGCGAGGAGCTCTTCGAGCGCTCGCGTCACTCTTTGGACGGCCGGACCTGTGTCATCTAAGAGGATCGTTTCAGCTTGTTCTTTGGTCGTCGCGTTAGAAAGGTCGGTTGCGACCAGATCGTAGTTCGCCACTGCCGATTTTACGGACGCAATCAGATCTTTGCCGCGCTGGGTCACAAACGCGGGAGCATAATCATCGAGCTCCTGTTGCAGCTTTCTGCGCGCTCGCGCCATATCATCGGCTGCTTGACTTTTTGCCGCGGGCGTATCGGCAATTACGAAGCGAGAGGCTGTAAAGCTTGCCCGTTCGAAGGCGACCTCCAGACCTTTTCCCGCCATAGCCTTAGGCAGCTTGTTTTTGCCAATGAAATCGGTTTGATCCTTGAGATAAGACATGCCCATGATCGAAATAATCGCCGAAATCACAAACATGCTGGCGATCAACCCGAGTAATCCACTGAGCAATGTTCTGATAGAAATGGGGGGCATTTGGAGATCCTATCTAAGTTGTTGCGATAGGCGAGAAATATGGCCGGAATGACTAACAGCGTTTTAACGAACATCCGTCATTAACAGATTTTCACGTTATTTAATAAGGGCTTAGATATTTATATTCCTATGTGCGACTCCAGAGTGGAGGACGCGAAAATCTAGCATTCGCCATCAAATATTTAGGCCGGATGGCTGGTCCTCTTTGCTGGCAGCAACCAGGTCGAGCGTCTCGATAGGCGCTCGTCTTCCATCGGGCTTGCAGCGATAGTATGTCACCTGAGCTTCCCGCCGCGTGGTTACGAGACCTCGCGGGCGCAAGCGGGCGAGGTGCCTCGCGGTTGCCAGCTATGTCACCCGACGATCTTGCAGAGATCGGCAAACATTCAGCGCTTGGACAAGCGCCGCCGGAGGATTGCTAGGCGCGTGAGCGAGATGGCCACAGAGCAGCGCTGCCCGTTGGTCAAGTTTCTTACTCGTGGCAGTCCACTCGTCACCGCACGTCGCGATCGACATCATGCCCCGGCCCCATCCCCGAAAGAGCATGTGTGGGCACGGACGGGCGGTGATTGTCATCCATAGTCTGTCCCTCGATCACAGCGCGTTGCTTCGCTATAAAGGCCGCGCACAATGTCATGAACGCGTTAACACGCGGGGTCCTCCGGATATCGGGATGGGTCAGCAACCAAAGGTTTGACGACAAAGACGGCTCGATTGGGCCGATGCGAACAAGCCCTGGGTGAAGATCGCCGAGCATGCACGGCAGATAACCGACACCGACATTTTCCGCGATCGCCGCTGCCGCCGCCTCAACAGAATCAACTCGATAGGCCGCTCTCGACTGAGACGGGTTACCGTCAATGAGCGCGTTGGCCTTTAGCACACAAAGCGCTCCGCCGAAACTGACCCAATCGATCGTAGGACAAAGATGGAGGGAGTCTGGATGGTCTCTCCAAACGCGCTTGCAGCCGTATAGGGCCCAGCCGATGGAGGAGATCTTTTTGCCGATCAGGCTTTCTGGAGGAGCATCCGTTGCTCGCAGTGCGATGTCAGCTTCGCCGCGGGCCAAGTTGAGCGATGCGTTTCCGATGAGGACTTCCACAGTGATAGCGGAATAGGTTTTCCGGAATTCTGCAACTAACGGCGTCAGAATATGAAGCGCTAGCGAATCGCTGGTGGCGACCTTTACGTGACCGGAATATTTGTGAACACGGCCACTGATGCGGTGCGAAACGCTGACAATATCGAGTTCAAGTCGTTTGGCGAGCGCGATGACCTCGACGCCTGGCTCCGTAGCGACGTAGCCGGTCCTGCGCCGTTCGAACAAAGCTACGCCCAATATGGCTTCGATCTGAGTGAGCCGCCTTGCGATTGTGGAAGTGTTGACGCCTGTCATCGAGGCGGCCGACGCTAGACTCCTGGCGTCGCCGATTGCCTTGACAATGCGGAAGTCGTCCCAGGACAAACCATTGAGAACGTCACTGCGGATCACGATCAAAACTCAGTGCTAGTCAGGCTGCCTCGGGTGGTTCGAAATCATAAGATATCCTGCCGGCCGGCAGATAAAAGAGAGCTATAAGAGCGCCGCCCTTGACTTCTGGGTAGTGCCTGCTGCCAGGATCCGGTGCGGTCCAGCCGGCACCCTGCCATCCCTGCAAGCCCTTCAATTCGGCGCCTTCATCAAGTGGCACCACGAGGTTAAGCTCGCCATAGGGATGACCATGATATTGGCCACGCAGTACATCCCCATCTTCGTTGTCGGGAAACGCCTGCGGCGCCTTACTATTCATATAGACCGCGGTGATGCTGAAATGAAACGTGTCGGCCGACGGTTCTACAATGCGGCTGCGGCGATAATCCGAGCCGCTTACCTCCTGGTTCGCAGCCCATCCTTCCTCGACACCGAGCTTGATCAATCGCGCGAGATCCTTATAGAGCTGTGTCGATGGGCCATAGGTCTCATTTAGCCACCTTTCCAGCTCGGCGCTCGGCGTCATGTCCTTCACGACTTTTAAGAAGTCCACGCTGCGGCGGACAAGTTCATCTCTATGGCTCATGGACCTGCTCCAAGTGTGAAGGCCGAACAGACGGCGGCAACTTTTCATGTAAGACAAACATACGGTCAACGCTGCCCACTGGAAGTGATATTCCATCAGTTGCATATGATTCAAATTCATATTGTGGTCTAGTGGTGCACCGTCATCATGGGGTTTTGCAATGAGCGATAAATTCAGACGTCTGGATCTTAACCTGCTGCGCGTCTTTAATACGTTGATAGAAGAGGAGAGTGTTGTCAGAGCCAGCCGCAAGCTCAATCTTACACAGTCGGCCGTTAGCCATTCTCTCGCTCGGCTGCGCGATATTATCGGAGATGAGATCTTCGTGCGGCTCGGTTCACGAATGCAGCCGACGGAGCGCGCTCTGGAATTGGCTCCGGTGGTGCGAAACTCGCTCTATGCTCTTGAAATCGCGATCGACGCCGGCACATTCGATCCGACCACGTCCAATCGCACATTCACGGTTGCAGCAAACGATCTGACAACCATGGTCCTAATCCCCCGGATCCTGCAGACCCTCAAAAAAGAAGCGCCCTGCATAGATCTGGTTATTCGACCAGCAACTCGGATCGATTTGGCTGAGCAAATCGATCTTGGAAAGATCGACATTGCCATCGGAACATTCTCGACAATTGCCAGCCGCTTCAGGTCGGCACCACTTTTTTCCTATGATGACGTTCTGATCACCGGGTTAGATATCGATCAACCATTGACCCTGGATGATTTGCAGCAACTGACACTTTGCGTGGTGTCCTTCGGCGCCGGTGAAGGAGAGGACGGATATCTGTCGGAACGTGGCTTGTCTCGTCGCTCTGATATGTTTGACAAGGCGGCGCTTGCAAAAGCCTATGCTTCCCGCGAGCAGATTCCGAGGATCGGGATTGTCCTGCCTCACTTCCTCGCGATCCCGGCTCTTCTGAGTGTTGGGGGATGCGGAGCCATCGTGCCTCGGCAGTTAGGACGAGTCCTGAGAACGAACAACCAGGTGCACATGCACGAAATGCCTTTTCCGACCGCAGTTTTGGAGGTGAGCTCCTTGTGGCACGCAGGACAGAACAGAGACCCCGCCCACACGTGGTTGCGCCAAATTATTCATGATGCGAGTGAGTCTTTGCGCCATGAAAGTTGCGCGCAACTCGCGGCATTCCGGTCATAGCCGAATCTCGAACAGCATTCGCGCAAACGTGCACAATCGATTTGGCAATATTGCTGCTGGCTTTGATCGAATTCCTAACCGTAAACGAGTCCACATAGGAACTCATGTTCCGATCAGTCACGACAGCTGACCGGTCTAAACGTCGCGGCCGTCGGCTCGAATCGCCAAGACCCGACGCTTCGGGGCCCACGGGGAATAAACGCGATGACGGCGGCTGACGCAATTCATCAATCTGTAGGAAAGGCTGATGCAACCGAAGGCAGGGTCGGCGAGCCTGATGTTCCGAACCAGCCGGTCGTCGCGCCGGCGGCTCGCAGCTCAAAACGTTCTATAAGGCGGGGGGCGATTGCCCTCATCCGCGTTGCCATCATCCTGGTCGCCATATGCACCGCAGTCGTCGTACCGATGGGATGGGGCGAGTGGATAGCCAACAGGACGGATCAGAGAACGGACGACGCATATCTCAAGGCCGATACATCCCCGATTAGCGCTCAGGTGAGTGGGCAGGTGAAAGCGGTCCTTGCTAAGGACTACCAGCGCGTCAAGGCTGGCGATGAGCTGATCCAGATCGACGACAGCGACTATATCGCACAGCTCGCACGCGCACAGGCCGCTGTTGGCAGTGCCAAGGCCACGATTCTCAACGCCGCCAGTCAAATCGTTCTGCAGCAAAAAATTATCGCGCAATCTGAAGCGGTGGTGGGCGAAGTCTTGGCCGACCGCGACCGGGCAAAAAGCGAGTACGACCGTCAGCAAACCGCCTCAAGCGAGGGCTGGACGACCGCACAGAAGCGTGAAACCGCAGTGGCTGACCTTCGACGCTTCGAAGCTCAGCTTGTCGAGAAAAAGGCTGACGTAGACGCCCAACAGCATAAGATCGATGTGCTCCAGGCTCAAAAACAACAAGCGGAAGCCGATCTCGCCAGCCGCACGGCCGACCTCGATATCGCGCGGATCAATTTGGTTCGAACTCGCATATTCTCGCCCGTGGATGGTATCACAAGCGCCAGCAGAGTGCGCATCGGTCAATTCGTGTCGCCCGGGACGCGGGTCATCGAGGTCGTGCCTTTGCCCCACCTCTATGTCCTTGCCAACTACAAAGAAACCCAGCTGTCCCGCATCCGATCGGGACAGTCGGCCACGCTGACCATCGATGCGTTTCCAGGGCGCACCCTGACCGGGCGTGTCGTTGACGTTTCACCCGCGAGCGGGTCTGAATTTGCACTCCTACCCCCGGACAATGCCACCGGTAACTTTACAAAGGTGGCGCAACGGATCGCGGTCAGGATTGAGATCGACGATTCAGATGGCCTGACCGATTTGCTTCGCCCCGGAATGTCGGTCGTTCCCACCATTCACACCGATCAGACAGCCGAAAGACAGAGCAACTGAAAGGCCTGTGGCATTGGCAACGACCGACGATAGAATCAGATCGGCTGGATTGCCAGCTGTGCTCGGCCTGTCAGACTGGAAAGCGTTCGTTGCCGTAGTGTCGGTGCTTGTCGGGACGTTTACGGCAGTCCTAGGTTCCCGTCTCACCGACGTAGGTCTCGTGGACCTGCGAGGCAGCCTGGGGATCAGCTTCGATGAGGCATCTTGGATCACTACCGCTTATGTTGTGGCTGAAGCGACTGCTGTGCCGGCGACAATCTGGATGCGCCAGCTGCTTTCGCCGGTTCGCTGCATCGTGATCGGAGCGGCGATCTTTTCAGTCCTTTCGGTGCTTGCACCACTTAGTCCATCCCTCGGCATTCTGCTAACCATCCAGGCATTAAGGGGCTTCAGCGCCGGAGTTCTCATTCCAATGACTTATGGCGTGATCATGCGACATGCGTCTCAACAGCGGAGGCTGATTTGGCTGGCGCTCTATGCAATGGTTTCCGGTGTCACGCCGAGCTTCTCTGTCAGTCTTGAGGCTATCATCGTCGATCACCTCTCATGGCGCTATCTGTTCTGGTTGAATCTCATACCTGCCTCACTTACAATTTTTGCAGCAGCATATGGCTTGAAACCGGACCCTGTGAAGTACATGCGCCTGCGCAGACCTGACTTGTTCGGTCTTCTTACCTTATCTCTTGGCATCGGAGCCCTTGTTGCTGCGCTCGATCAAGGAAATAGATTGGATTGGCTCAGTTCCGGCCTGATTGTCGGTCTCGTTGGAGCTGCGTTCATTCTGATTGCCGCTTTCATGGTGAACTCGATGCTGCAACCAAGTCCAATCGTTGGTCCCCAGCTTCTGGGGCATCACAATTTCGGGCTCGGGATCGTGGTGATGCTGCTGACACGTTTTGGCCTTATGTCAGCAAGCTTTGTCATTCCTCAATTTCTCATCCGCGTTCAGGGATATCGAGCGCTGGAAAGCGGCGCGTTGTTCATGGTCGCGGCGCTGCTTCAGATCTTATTGACGCCTGCCATCGCCTGGCTTAGCTACCGGGCAGATCCGCGTAACCTGCTTGGCTTTGGCACCGTCATCTTCGGCCTTGGATCGTTGCTATGTGTCAACGTTTCGAGTAGTTGGGCTGCGCAGGAGTTCCTCCTGCCTCTCGCGCTGCAGACCATCGGCAGTTCGTTCATTGCGGTGCCGGTTATGGTTATCCTCACGGAAGATATAGAGTTCGCCCAAATCCCATGGGCAGCTTCATGGGTCCATATAACGCGCACTGTCGGGACGGCCTTGGCCCTAGCTTCCATCGGATCGCTGGTTCGTATCCGCGAGCAAGTCCACTCGAATCTGATCGGCGCACATATTCAAAGCGGCGACGTAGTGTTGCAAACGCGGGTTGCTCAGCTTCAAAGCCTTATACAACCCCGCCTGACTGCCGACGACGGTGCAGCGGCAATCAACCTTGTTCTGGCACGAACCGTACAGCGGGAAGCTTACGTTATGGCCTTTGCGGACGCGTTTTCCGTCATTGGAACACTTATCCTGTCGGCCGCGATCGTGAGCATCTTCTTGCGAAAAACTCGCTTACCTGGCCGATTTCTCTAGCCATCGCCCGGGGGATAAGATCAAAGAGCCACCGCGCGCATGGCCGTCCCGCAACAAAGCCCCGCAAGGGCTAAGTATTTTTGAATACTTTGAGCATTGTGTTTTTCCTTGGCGAAGCAGTGGTGCAGCTTAGGATCGTCAGCTATCCCATTTCGAACCCATGATCATTTCTGCAAAATCGACGCGCTTATAGGTTGGATCCATCCTGGAAAGAACGTCCGCCTTCACGTTGCCGAACGTCGTGTCTGGCTTTTTGATCGTCCCGTAGCAGAAGGCCGATAAGATACCATGTTTGAACTTCAGGCCCCGCGGATGGCAGTTGCAGATCTCGTGACGTTGCTGCTCGGTGAATTCGTCATACGCAATGCCGAGAACGTCCATCTCGACACCGGCCGTCACAAGAGCCACGGTGGGGCGCTTGTGCTGGGGAATGCCGGGCGTGGTATGCAACGCGATCGAATCCCAAACATCATCAACATCCCGCTCCGAGATATCGTAGGCCGCCAGGAAGTTTTTGGCGGCATTGGCGCCGTCCACTTCAAACCGCTCCGTCTCGCTGGCGTAGGAATCGATCAGCCCCATGTCGTGAAACATGGCACCGATGTAAAGAAGTTCCGGGTCATAGTTCAAACCCTTCCGTTCCCCAGCCAGCGCGCCAAAGAGAAACACGCGCCGTGAATGGTGATAAAGAAGATCAGTTTCGGTATCGCGCACCAACTCCGTCGCAGACCTTGCCATTTGGCTGTCCGGGATCCTGATTCCGGCGATGATTTCGCTATTTTTGGACATTGGATAAACCTTACTCAGCTGCTTGTTCGTAAGAAATTCCGAGCGCGCGTGCGATGCCCGCGCCGTAGGCTGGATCAGCCCTGAGGCAATTCGCTACGTGGCGCTGCTGAATATGAAGCGAGACGCCGCCCAAAGATCGCGCCGTATTATCGAAAAGCGTCTGCTGCTGATCAGCCGTCATCATACGGAAGAGGTTGCCGGGCTGTTCAAAATGATCTTCATCAATACGATGATCCCAATGATCCGCTGCACCTTCAATAGCCAGCGGAGGTTCCCGAAAATCAGGCTGCTCATCCCACTCGCCGCGAGAGTTGGGAACATAGGTCGTCGTTGCACCATGATTGCCGTCCACCCGCATTGCGCCATCGCGGTGATAGGAATGGTAGGGGCAACGCGGTGCATTCACCGGGATCTGATGGTGATTGACGCCAAGTCGATAGCGTGCTGCATCGCCGTATGAAAACAATCTCGCCTGGAGCATCTTGTCGGGCGAGAAGCTAATCCCGGGCACGACATTTGCCGGAGTAAAGGACGCCTGTTCAACCTCCGCAAACACATTCTCGGGGTTACGGTTCAGCTCCATCACGCCCACCTCGATCAGCGGATAGTCCTTGTGAGGCCAAACCTTCGTAAGATCGAAGGGATTAACCGGGTGCGTTGCCGCTGCCTTCTCCGGCATGATCTGCACGTAAAGCTTCCAGCTTGGATAGTCGCCCCGCTCAATGCTTTCAAAGAGGTCCCGCTGGTGGCTTTCTCGGTCCTCTCCGATGACCGCCTTCGCTTCACCATCTGTCAGGTTCTCGATTCCCTGCTGAGTTTTGAAGGTGAATTTCACCCAGTAGCGTTCGTTGCCGGCATTGATGAAACTGTAGGTATGACTACCGAAACCATGCATGTGGCGGAAGCTCTTTGGAATGCCCCGCTCACTCATGACAATTGTTACCTGGTGAAGCGCTTCGGGAAGCAACGTCCAGAAGTCCCAGTTGCTTTCTGCACTTCTCATTCCAGTTCTCGGATCACGCTTGATGGCGTGATTCAGGTCTGGAAAACGCAGCGGATCACGAAAGAAAAATACCGGGGTATTATTCCCGACGAGGTCCCAGTTACCCTGTTCAGTGTAGAACTTTAGCGCAAAACCTCGTATGTCTCGTTCAGCATCAGCTGCACCGCGCTCTCCGGCCACTGTCGAGAAGCGTGCGAACATCTCAGTCTTCTTTCCGACCTTCGAAAAGATTGCCGCCTTGGTGTATCGGCTGATGTCATTCGTCACCGTAAAGGTGCCGTAAGCGCCTGAGCCCTTAGCATGCATCCGCCGCTCCGGAATTACTTCGCGGTCAAAGTGTGCGAGCTTTTCGATCAGCCACACATCCTGGAGAAGGGCAGGGCCCCTCGGACCCGCAGTCTCGATATTGAAATTATTAGCGACCGGTGCCCCGGCAACGGTGGTTAGCTTATGGTCCATTATTCCCATCCTTACTTGCGTTTTCGTTGGGTTCTAGCCAAGACGGCCAGGACTATCCTCCAGGCTCGTGGTTGCTTGGAATTTCTGTGTCATCGTTCCGACAATCGACTGCATCGCAAATGCGGCGCCTGGAACGAGCGCGTTCATGCAAAAGAACTCATGCCCGAGGCCTTCAATGTTCAAGGCGGTCACAGAGACGCCAGCACTCCGCAGGCGCTCGGCATAGACTTGCCCATCGCTTCGTAGCGGGTCGAGATCTGCAGTAATGACAAGCGCTGGAGCGAGATCTGTGAGAGCCCGTTTCGGGTATGTAACCAGGTTGATGCGTGGATCGCCGAGTATTGAGCGATCGGCGAAAGCGTTCTGGAAGAACCACAACATCCCGGCCCTTCCTAATGGCTCACTCTCCGCGTTCTCATGGTACGAAGGGGTGTCGACGTTGCTCCCGGCGAGCGGATAGAGCAGTATTTGGCAGGCTGGTGCTAATACCTTTTCGGCTGCAGCGCGGATTGCGACGTTTGCGGCGAGATTTCCTCCGGCGCTTTCGCCTACCAACGCAATTCTGGTTGGATCTGCGCCGAATCCCGCGGCTCGTTCGAGGATCCAAAGATACGCAGACCAAGCATCCTCATGAGCGGCCGGGAACGGGTACTCCGGAGCTTTGCGGTAGTCCACTGACACGACGAGCGCTTTCCCGCGAAGGGCCAATCGACGAGCAGTCATGTCGTAAGTATCGACGTTGCCGATCACAAAACCACCGCTATGGAAATAAAGCACGACAGGGTAGGGCGCTTCGGCCGTGCTCGGGCTGTAAATCCGAACAGACGTTGGGCCGGCCGGCGATAGGTAGAAAAGATCATGGCTGCGGATCGAATACTCAGGCGATCGATCTATGTGACGACTGATCTCAAGCGAATTTACAGCGTCAGCGGGCCCAGGTTGTGCGCGCGCGCGCTCGACGGTCAACTGCGCTAGCGGCAGTGCACCAAGTCGCTTGAGCTCGCCAAGCACCTCTCGCATCTCAGGAGCTAGTATCTTTTTCGTAGATGCCTCCAGGTCAGCCATCGCCGCTCTCGCTCTCGCGCCTCACATTATCAAGAAGTGCCGAGGGTTGAGCCTTTAGGCAAGAAACTGTCGGCCTCGAGCGAAACGGGAATCAAAGGCTGCGTAACGGCGATGCCTCCTATCCGTCTCCGCGATCCGCATGATTCAACGGCGATCTCAACAATTCCACAGGTTGGAAATGCAAGCGCCAAAACCCCCTCGGTATGCAAAAATCGTCCAAGCAAAAAACGCACTCGCGCTGGACAATTTCAAACAGCATTTTTGCCCAAATTGTTGAGCAAAAGTGCCGGTGGAGGATTGATCTCCATCCGCGTATCTATCCGATGTTTATTTGATTACAGTATTTTCACAGTTGATGCAGCTGCTGAGGGCGCCCTTTGGGTTTTAATCTTGGTTGGACAGGTGCGGTCACAAATATCAAACATGCGCCGAGGTTGCATATGAAACCCGGTTCTTCGTCGCGCCCGTGCGGTGGCGTACAGGTTTTGCCATTGGACCAGAAAACGTGACGACAGAGGTGAGAGGTAATGTCCCTTCCTGGCGGCTGGATTGCGGACAAGACGCTCGCCGCATTGGCAAGCCGCCCAAGGGTGAAATCGAAGCTAATGTTCAGCCTATGAAAGAAATGCTCGAACACGGAAGAATCACAACGACGAAATATCTTGTTCCACGGGATCAGCGATAGAACTGATTTGGCAACTCCATCATTTACGGTCCTGCGCAGCAGCATATCCGCCCACAAACTTCGTCCGATAAGGAAAAGCATGAAAGCACATGGTACAGCGCGGATCGGGATTGATCATTATCTAACGAAGATCGACATAAGCGGGCACACCTTCAATTCTGATGAGCCAATACAAAACGGCGGAGAGAATATCGGACCCGCACCGTACGATTTGCTGCTATCCAGTCTCGCCGCGTGTACCGCTATCACATTACGCATGTATGCAGACCGCAAACAATGGCCACTTGAACACCTGGAGGTCGGTGTAGACTTGCTTCGCACGTTAGAGGGTGCGCTCGCCGTTAGGCGAACCCTAAAAGGCATTGGACTGGACGACAAGCAAATGCTGCGATCGGCAGAAATAGCCGAGAAAACGCCGGTGACTTTGATCCTCAAGGCCGGCCTGACAATTCACACCGCAATTGCACCGTAAATCTGTCGATCTTGTCTTGGCGGTTGTTTTTAGGGTGTTTTGACATCCCTTTAAAAGAAGCCACACGAGAGCCGCTCTGCATCTATCATGCGGTTGTCCGTGAACACACCAATCGGTGGCCATGAGCAAGAATCCGAAAATTGCAATTTTGCTTCTCCCTTAAAGCAAAAGTGCTGGTGGAGGTTGGGCTTCGGTTGGCGTAATCCTTCGTTGTTTGACCGAACGAGAAAGCCGGTCGCCCAATCCGGCGGTCATGCTTTCTTGCCAAGATACGGATATTCGAATTATGCACCAAGGCCAGGCCGCTCAAAGGGACAAGCTCGAAGTAGAGCAGGACGACTATCTCGAAGAGGCGCTGGAGGAAACCTTCCCAGCCAGTGACGCAATATCTCCTGGTCGAGCCCGAACCGAGGCCTCACGCGACAACGCCGAGAAACGGAAAGATAGTGGTGAGGCTGAGTAGCTCGGCCTGCCGCGGTTTCGAAACACATATCATCTGAGGTTGTCTATGGATCGCGAACGCGCAAAAGAAATACGTCGTGCCTCTCTATCCACGCCGAGTGGGCTGTCTGATGAAGCGATAACGGAAATTGCTGGAGCGCTGACATTGCTGCTAGCCGATATCTTCGGGCTTTACGTCAAGACAAAGAACTTTCACTGGCATATGTCGGGCTCCCACTTCCGTGACTACCATCTCCTTCTCGATGAGCAGGCGGATGAGTTGTTCGCGATGACTGATGCCGTTGCCGAACGTGCTCGCAAGGTTGGTGGCACCACGCTGCGCTCAATTGGCCACATCGCACGGCTAAAACGTCTTTCCGATAATGACGCTGAGTACGTTACTCCGGGTGATATGCTGTCGGAGCTTCGGGAGGACAACGCGCAATTGGTCGGATATTTACGGCAGTTGCACGAGCTGACGTCCGAACGCAACGACTTCGCAAGTACGAGCTTGATTGAGAATTGGCTCGACGAAGCTGAGCGTCGGCTTTGGTTCCTTTTTGAAGCAACACGCGCACGTTAGGCGACGGCTGCTAAGACCCGTTGGTAAGGGAAAGCAATGAGCAACATGTTCGTCAACGATAATGAGATCCTATCCGCCAGTCCCGGAATGTTGGCTGACATTGTTGCACAGGGTTCTATCGCACTGCATTGGTACGATCTGACCTGCCCATTCTGCTACCTGGGTCAAGCACGAACCCGATTCTTGATGGATCACGGCGTCGTCGTCGTAGAACTTCCGTTTCAGGCACATCCCGATATTCCCAAAGAAGGTGTGCATATTGGTGAGCGCATAGGCGTCATGTACGAGAGAATCGAAAGTGATGCTGCAATTCTTCACCTACCACTTCATTGGCCACCACGCCTGCCGAACTCTCGCCTTGCACTTTCTGCTGCGGAGTGGGTGCGCCGGAATGAAACCTCGTCATTTGCGCCCGTTCAGAGTCGACTGTTTCGCGCTCATTTTGCGGAGGACCTTGATATCGGAGACCTGGATGTCGTGGTACGATGTGTCGGGGAGGTAATTGTCGATACGAATAGCCTGCGCAATAGCCTCGTTAGTGGCGAAGCGGCCGTTTGGCTCAGTGAAAGCGAGCATTTGGGGCATCAAATTGGCGTCACGGCGACGCCCACGTGGCTGATGGGTGGGCGAGCAATAAGAGGCTTTGTGTCTGAGGACATGTTCGAACCCTTCGTTCACTTAGCCAAGCACGGGAATCAAGGCGGTCAATATTCGCAGGGAGACCGCAGCAATGCTTGAAGAGATGGCAGCGCAAATGGCTGGCAAGCCGGGCTCCGTTGCAGCGCTTGACCAGAGCGGTGGGTCCACACCGGAAGCGTTGCGCTTGTATGGAATTCCGGACAGTGCATATAGCAGTGAAGCGCAAATGTTTAAGCTCATCCACGAAATGAGGATGAGGATTGTGACGGCACCAGCCTTTTCAGGTGACAAAGTCATCGCCGCGATATTGTTTGAACAAACGATGGACAGCGATATCGAAGGCAAGCCCATTCCCTCTTATCTATGGCAGGATCGGCATATCGTACCTTTGCTTAAGGTCGACAGCGGTCGTGAACCGGAGCTTGACGGTGTGCAGCTGATGAGACCAATGCCGAAGCTCGACAGCCTGCTGGAACGCGCGGTTAGGAAGGGCATCTTCGGAACAAAAATGCGATCGGTGGTTAGACTTCCATCCGCTAAGGGGATTGCTGCCATTGTGGAACAACAGTTCCAGGTCGCCAAGCATATCAGTAGTTATGGACTGACGCCCATCATCGAGCCCGAAGTGTTGATTAGCAGCCCGGACAAGGCTGGCGCCGAAACAATTCTCCGCGATGAAATTGGCACGAGGCTCGCCACCCTCCCTGACGGTATGAACGTTATTCTTAAGCTCACAATTCCGACGGTTCCTGACCTGTATAGGCCGCTTGTTGAATCACGGAATGTCATGCGCGTCCTAGCGCTGTCCGGTGGCTACAGTCGCGCCGATGCTTGCGAAAAGCTCCGGCACAACAGAGGGGTTATCGCGAGTTTTTCGCGTGCGCTTGCCGAAGATCTTCGGTACCCAATGACGGACATCGCGATCGATAACGCTCTCTCTAACAGCATCAATGAAATTTACCAGGCGAGCATTAAGAAAGACTAACGGGAAGACAGCCGAATCCAGCATCGCGGCATGGGCGGTTCCCCAAAATTTAGTCGCTTTGAGCGCTCTAATGGGGGTCGGCAGGATCGGGCAGAGGAGCCGTAGACGAAGCCGCCGTTGCCTTTGTTGCTGAGGAGGCATCTCTCACCGGCAAGACGGCAAGGCCTCCCAAGGTCGCCATAACGGCCGTCATAGGAAAGCTCATCGTGCTGGCAAACGCATTATTGCCTAAGAAACCGAAAACGGAAGCTAGAACATCCTTTATCAAAACGGATACGCTAGCTACCGCGCTTAAGAGAGCCGGTATTGATCGGCAAGGTGCGCACGCGTTTGCCCGTCGCCGCAAAGATGGCGTTGGTAACCGCTGGTGCCACGGCAGCTGTAGGCGCTTCGCCGAGGCCACCCGGTGCTTCGCTACTTTCAACAATATGCGTCTCCACGACTGGGACTTCGTCGATGCGCATCGGAAGATAGGTGTCAAAATTTGACTGCTCGACCCGTCCACCGGCGAAGGTAATCGCTCCGTGCAGGGCTGCAGTGAGGCCGAAAAGCGTACCACCTTCAACCTGAGCTTCAATCGTGTCGGGATTGACCGCAATGCCGCAATCGACAGCGCAAACAATTCGCAAAACCTTGACTGTTCCGCTGTCCGAAACATCAACCTCGGCCACTTGCGACAGATAACTACCGAACGCCGACTGGAGCGAAATCCCTCGTGCCTGTCCCTTCGGCAAAGGTGTGCCCCATCCCGCACGCGACGCGGCTAGCTTGAGGACAGCCAAGGCCCGAGGGTTGTGCGCCAAAAGCATCTCGCGGTAGGCGAGTGGATCCTTGTTTGCTGCCAGTGCAAGTTCGTCGATAAAGCTTTCGACAACGAAAACATTGTGAACCGGCCCGACGCCACGCCAGAAACCCGTCAACACACCTTGAGGTTCGACGCGTACATAGTCGACGTGGATATTGGGAAGTGCGTATGGCGGCATTGCTGCCCCTTCGACGGCGTCGAAGTCCAGACCGTCCTTGAACAAAGGGGGCAGGAACCTTGCCACAACAGAGGATCCCGCAATTCTATGGGTCCAGGCTTTGGGCTGTCCACTTCCGTCCAGTCCGGCAGAGATCCTATCGTAGTAATAGGGGCGGTAAAGGTCATGCTGGATATCCTCCTCGCGACTCCAGATGACCTTGACTGGACCATCGACCTTCATTGCAATGCGGGCGGCCAGAACGCTTCCGTCGACGTCGAGCCTGCGACCGAACCCACCGCCGATTAGATGGTTGCGAACACGTACTTTTTCGGGCGCGAGACCCATGACCTCCGCGACAGCACGTTGTGTCTCGGTTGGTGCCTGCGTGCCAACCCAAATATCGCAACCGTCGCCTCGAGCGTGAACTGTACAATTCATCGGCTCCATGGCGGCATGCGCGAGGAAGGGCAACTGATAGACCGCGTCGATCCGCTTTTCGGCAGCTGTCATTGCACCTTTCCAATCCCCATCATCACGAGCAACCGCGCCAGCCTGCCTGGACTCTTCCTCGAGCTGCTTAATGAAGTCGGCGCTCCCGACATGTCCATTGGCGCCGTCATTCCACGTAATTGAAGCGGCCTCTAGTCCCTTGCGGGCCGCCGCCGTGTGGTCGGCAACGATAGCGACGACGTCACCGAGATCGACAACCTGCCTGACGCCCTTGACGGAAAGCGCTGCAGCCTGATTGACCGCCTGGACCTTCCCACCTCGTACCGGCGTGATCGCGATTGCCGCAAACTTCAGGCGCGGCAGGAGAACATCGATGCCGAATTGCGCCTTGCCGTTGACTTTGTCGGGTGTATCCATCCGCCGGGCACGTGTGCCGATCAATTTTGCGTTCGAAATATCCTTGAGCGTGACGCTGCCCGCATCCGGGATGGGCAGTTGCGATGCAATGTCGACGAGCCTCTCGTAGGCGATCTGCCGCCGGCCATCTGTGACTGAGCCATTCCGCGCCCGAAGATTTGCGGGATCAACGCCCCAGCTTTTCGCAGCAGCCGATATGAGCAGCGTTCTCGCGACAGCTCCTGCCTGCCGTAGTGGCAGCCAGAATGCGCGCATGGACGTCGACAAACCCGTCGTCTGCACATGTAGGATCGGATTGGCGTATTTGGCGTCGTCGGGCGGAGACTGCTCAAGCCGGACCCTGTCCAAACCGACTTCCAGCTCTTCGGCGAGCAACATCGCATGTGCGGTATGAACGCCCTGTCCCATCTCCGCCATCGGCATGGTGAAAGTGATCATGCCCGTTGCGTCGATACGGATGAAGACATTTGGCACGTATGACGCGGCGCCGTAAGCTTGCAAGGGCACGATGGCAATCGGTACGACAAGTGCGGCGGTCGCGGTGCCTACGGCTTTCAGAAATTGCCGGCGATCGAGCTCGACATTGGTCATTTGCGGGATCTCCGTCACGCTGCCGCACGATGAATGGCTGCACGAATACGTTGATAAGTGCCGCAACGGCAGACGTTGCCCGACATTGCGGCATCGATGTCTTCATCCGTCGGTTTCGGCGTTTGCGCCAACAAAGCGGCCGCGGACATGATCTGCCCTGACTGACAGTAACCGCATTGAACGACCTCCAGGTCGAGCCACGCCTTCTGAACCGCTGCACCCGTGGGAGTGAGTCCGATCGCTTCGATGGTGATGATCTTGCTGTCGCCGAGACTGTCGATCGTCGTAATGCAGGACCGTGTAGGGACCCCGTCAACGTGGACGGTGCACGCGCCGCACAACGCCATGCCGCAACCGAACTTGGTGCCGGTCATGCCAAGTACATCTCTCAGGACCCATAGCAAGGGAGTATCGTCGTCGACGTCGACGTCGTGAATATTTCCGTTGACGGAAATTGTAAGCGGCATAGGAGCCTCGCGCGTGCCTGACAGATTTGCCGGACCATGCAGGCCAATTCGCGCCGAATTCAAACTGAATTTTTGCCGCCGTTGTTGCGCAAATTTGCAGCTGGTCGAGGATGGCTGTCGCGCCTAGGATTAGGGAGACAATGTTCTCCTCGCCGCAAAGCACCGCCGCTGATTGATCTTGGCGGAATAGTCTTGCTTATCTTCCACGAGAATTAGCTCGTCTCTATTCGGCGCGGTTGCGCCTGCGCTTTTTTGCGAATTCCTTGCACGTCCTGCTGGGTGCCACTACCAAGGCCGAACGCCATGAATGATGGCTACGCTGAAACTTTCACATCCGGACCCTCGGCCTCGCAAGTTCCATAAATCAACGATATGCCACACGAGGGAAATCGCCTGGTCGATGGTTCGACCCCTTCAAGAGCGTCATCCAGTATCCGTCAGATGAAAGCTCAAAACTTGTATTTTGGTAAATAGTGACTTTGGAAACGAGCAAGCATGGCCGCTGAGCAAAGCTTCAATCTTCGGACGTGCTTTGGGGAGAGGGGGGCCTGTGCTTTGGCTTCTTTCTGGTTTCGTAATCGGCACATTACCAGGACAGCACTGCAGTTGATGATGGCGCCCCAACGCGATAACCAACATCGGGCTAGTGCGTTTCGCGATCGGCGGCGCCGAGGACATCAGACATATGAGATCCCGATCAGTCCACCGGTCTCGACCGCATGAGAAACGACGTTGCCGCAAGAATCATGCCGGCGTCCACCGGACGAGGCCTAGTCGACAACGCGATCTGCCACGGCTTTCCGCGATGTTTCGTCCACTGATGCGCGACAGCGTACATTAGGAATGACGTTGGTCCGAATAGGCAAAGCGTAGCAACGGCGGCATCGGCTGCACAATCGGCCTCCCAGCCGATCAAGGTTGCGATCAGCGAGCCTGGTCCAGGGGCATCCGGGAAATTGTCTAAGTGTCAATGAAGTCCCGCGCGCTCAGCCAAGGATGTAGATCAACGGCCTGCGTTGGATTTCGGAGATTGCACTTTGACCGCCGCCGATGGTTTATGACCGACAGCGGCAGAAACACGGCCATCCGAGCTATGCTGGGATCTACCCGCAACCTGTTTGATCTTGTCTCCCCGTATGCCCACAGGAAACCCGTGCCGCCGACCGCGAGCACTGTGCAAAACAATGGAAGCTGAAACGTTGCGATCGCAAGAAACGTGATTGCCAGCAAGATGAGCGATGTGAATCGGCGCGGCCGGCTCCACCCTGCGGCATGAAGGCCCATGGACAGCGATATTCCGACCGCGGCGGCCCCTGCACCGACAAGAAGAGGCTCGGTAAGCCAGAAAGCTACAAAATCGTTCCACTCTCAGCTTTGCGAAAGCAAAGCCGACAGTGCCGATAATTTTGGAAGTTCTTCCAGACCGGCCACTAGATCGCAGATGCGCGCGATTCTTTGCTCCGGTAGAAGCGTTTGCGCGAGCCTCGTGAACTTTGATTTGATTTGGTCGTGTGACAAAGGATGCTCGGCGCTACCGCTGCGTTGTTCCACATGGACTTCGAGGCGCTGTCCGTCGAGCAAGTCTGCCATGACGTTGACGGCGTGCCGCTTTTCAGCGCCGCCCGCGTCAAGCGCCTGATCGTGGAAGATTTTCATTTTCCGGACAAGGGCCAGTATCCTTGGATCTGCGAGCCGCTCTTGCCGATATTGATCGACGAAGGCTGCGCCGTCTAGTAGCTTCACCGCTGCCGTATAATAACCGTTCATCTGCGCCGATACGACTTCTCCTGGCTTATAATCCCAACCGACGTTCAACGCTCCCTTCCGGCTCATCCCGATCTCGAGCGACTTGAGGTTGTCAGCGGCCAATCCCTTCGTCATCAGCGCATCAAGCGCATCGACGATGGTGTGCGCGCTCGCGCATGCGGCATAGATTTTGAATCCTACCCGGCGGGTTTCCCAGCGAGTGCCGAGGTCGTCCGTAATCCTGCTAGCCGGCCCTTGGCCGTTCAGGGTGCTCAGGAATCCCCCGACAGGGGCCTCGATGGCGATTTCGCTGCCTGTAAAGCCTCGCCGTGCAAGATAAGCTGCGATGACGCCGCTCTGCGACGCACGCCCAGCGTGAAACCGCTTTGCCATGGCACCTAATCTTGCCGAATAGAGCCCCGCCGCCTGGGTTGCGCCGATGCCGATCGCGTGCGTCGTCCTGTCCCCATCAAGCGCAAGAGCCCGCGCCGCGGCGACCGCGCCTCCCACCGCACCAACCGTGCCCGTGACATGGTAGCCGCTAGTGGAATGCTTCGTTCCCGCCGCGATGCCCAGCCGGATGCCAGCCTCGTAGCCGGCGGCGAGAGCCGTGATGGCTTCCTTCCCGGATATCTGCTGCTCGTCTCCGACGGCAAAGACCGCCGGGATCGTCACGCTCGCGGGATGGTAGGAGGATGCGACGTGAACATCATCGATCTCGAAGCCGTGCAAGGCCGTGCCATTTATCAGGGCTGCGTCGGGCGGAGAGGCGTTACCCCGATGTCCGAAGAGGGCGGACCGGCCGTCGCCACTCCAGTCGGAAATGGTTTCGGCTACGATACGGCCCCAAGGCTGCCGCGATCCGAAGATAGCGCACCCCAGACCGTCCAGGAGGCAGGTTTTCAGATGCGCCACGACATCGCCAGGAATATCATCGAAATGCAGCGCGGCAGACCAATGACCAAGCAGGGACGTCGCCGGAACGTCGTTCTGTATCGGTGGCTTCTCCCCTGTTGCAATCATTGCAGCACGTCCTTGCGGAGGGCGCAGGCTTCCAGCGCCTTCTCATCGACAGCTATGCCGAGACCCGGCCCTGATGGAGTTGTGACGTGGCCGTCCCTGATGGTGAAATCAGTTTCGGGCACGAGAGGATCCGGGTCCAAAATGCCCAACCCGAAGATGAACTCGGCAGCCGGCATGACCTGCTTTGCCGCCCGGCTTGCGTAGAAGTGCGCGCCGGCGGCGGCCTCCAGTTGCGACTGGACTGCGAGGCCGCCACAGTTGATCTTGATGTTTGCAGCTTCGGCGATCGCGGCAATCTTGCGTGCCGGCGTGATGCCTCCGTGCTTGTAGAGCTTGATGCAAAGAACGTCAGCAGCCCTTGCCTCCACGATGCGCCGTGCGTCCTGGATGGAACTCAAGGCCTCGTCGGCCATGATCGGCACACCTTTTGCCGCGCGACGAATTTCCGCCATGCCTTCGAGGTCATTCCTGTCGATCGGCTGTTCGAGATATCCGACGCGATAGGATTCCATGCCCTCCAGCGCCTGGATGGTCTCGGCGACGCTCCATCCCGTGTTCGGGTCGAGACCGACAACGATGTCGTCGCCTACAGCCTTGCGGATGGCGGCCAGATGCTCGCGATCCTTTCTCCAACCCTGTGGATGGCCGGCCTTGATGCACAGGACCTTGATGCCGAATTCGTCGATGGCTCTCTGTGCGTCGGCGACCATCTTTTTGACATCGGCTGCCATGCTTATCGACCATTCCAGCGGTAGGCGCTCCTGGCACAGCCCGCCGATGAGATTGTAGACCGGCTGGCCGACCGCCTTGCCGCAGGCATCATGGAGGGCGTGATCGATGATCGCGCGCGCATTGAAATTGAAAGGCCCGGCCAGATCGAACTCAGAAGTGATCTTTTCGATGTCGAACACGCGTTGCCCGAGCAGTTTCGGGCCATAGACTTCGGTGATGGCGGTGATGATGCTCCCATAGGTCTCCGACATGGAGTGATGAGGGGCGAGGGGGCGGATCTGTCCATAGCCGACGATGCCCTCTGCAAAGAGCTTCAGTAGCACAGGCTTGCCCAATAATTGTCCCATTGCGCCGGTGTCATACCCGCCGGTCGATCGCATCCGCTGCAAACGCATCGTCAGGTCGGTTACATAGACTTCAAGCCGCTCGACGCGCGGACCGTCTCGAAATCCCGTTGATGTTGCAGAAATCACGAGCAAACCTCCCTTTGGTGATGACCCCTACCGTCCGGATTACCGGATCCGCATCTGAGACAGTGCAGGCCAAATCAATATTTCATATCATGGAACGAGATTTCATAATAATTAGATCTCGTTTCCCCAGTCAAGCAGCATCCGCGCTCCGCGTCACGCGATACTCACGGCCAATTTTATTCGACCTTGATTGACTCGGCTGCTTCGTCATCGTACAGTTTTGATGAAATTGTGTTCCATATTGTGAAATATGTGAGGACGTATATGCCCGGGAGGAATGAACCGAATGAATGTGGTTGCGAAGACCGATGACCATGTGATCGAAGCTATCGCGCTCAGCCATGCCTACGAGACGGCGACCGGCTGGAGTAAGGCGCTCGACAAATTCGAGCTGCAGGTACGCAAAAACGAGTTCCTGTGCGTGTTGGGGCCGAGTGGCTGCGGCAAAAGCAGTTTCCTGCGCATGCTCGCCGGCCTGATGGTGCCGCTGAAAGGGGAATTGCTGGTCAATGGAAAAGCAATCGACGGGCCTGGCCTTGATCGGGCAATTGTCTTTCAGGAAGCTGCGCTCTTTCCCTGGCTGACCGTCATGAGAAACGTCACATTCGGTCTTGAAATGGCTGGCTGGGACAAGCAGAGGTCGAGGGAGAGGGCCGAGGAAGTCCTAAAGATCGTTGGTCTCTCGGACGCGATCGACAAGTATCCGTACCAATTATCCGGTGGCATGAAGCATCGTGTTGCGGTCGCTCGCGCATGGAGCCTTCAGGCTGCATCGGTTCTCCTGATGGACGAGCCGTTTTCGGCAATCGACGCGATCAACCGCATGAGCCTGCAGGATTATCTCGTACAGGCCTGGCTCGCGGAACCACGCACCGTGGTCTACGTGACGCATGACGTGGAGGAGGCCGTGGCGCTCGCAAGCCGGGTCATAATCCTGGCGCCCTCTCCGGGCCGCATCGTCGCCGATATCTCAATCGGGGAGCCCTGGCCAAGAAATCGCGACAGCAACGAATTCAATCAGCTGAAAGCCGACCTGACCGAACGGATGCGTCAGACAAGCGGACATTGATCGAACAGGATCGGCGCGAGGGGCGCCGCTCAACACCAATTCAAAGGGAGGATATTACAATGAAAATGACCCGCCGGCAGTTCGGCATCAGCACCCTTGCAAGCGCTGCGATTATTTCGACCGGTGGACTATCCGCCAAGGCGCAAAGCAAAGGCGTGATCAAGCTCGGTTATCTGTATCCCAATCTGACGACCTTGGCCTATGGCGTTGCCGACCACATCGGCGCCTACAAGAATGCCGGGTTCGAAGTCCAGGCGCAACGCTTCACCTCCGGTCAGACCGTCGACGGTATCCAGTCGCTCTTCAACGGCGACCTCGACATATACTATGGCGGTGGTCCTGAGTCCGTTCGACTGAATGCCCGAATGGTGGATGCAGGCAGCGCGCCTAGTCTCTCGGTGATTTCAGGCTCCAATCCGGGACACACAAACCTCGTCCTCAGCACCAAGCTGCAGCCGAAGAATTTCGATGAACTCGTCGGAAAGGACATTCGTATCGGTGTCTCGTCACCATCCTCGGACCACCTCGCATTGATGCGCGGCTGGCTGGCGACGGAGAAGAAGATGACGACCAAGGAACTCGGATGGCAGTTCCTAACGGTCGAAGGCGGCAATATGCCGACCGCACTTCTGACCGATCAGATCGATGGCTTTCTTCATTCGGAACCGACGACGACGCTCGCAATCAAGAACAAAGGCGGACATCTCTTCATGTCGGCATCTCGTGGCGATTTCGGCGCCAACCCGCCGCCAATGACATTCATGGCTGCAAACCGAGAATTCCTGAAGAGCAAGGGGGATCTTGCGCGCGCCTTCATGAAGGCCACCCAGTCGGCGAACGACTTCTACAAGAAGTCATCGAAGGAAGAGATGATTCCGATCATTTCGCAATGGTCCGGGACGAAGAAAGAAATTCTGCAGGACGCCTATGAACGTATCAACCCGACGATCGGAATGTCGAAGGAGCAGGCCGAGAAGTGGTGGAACTTCGTCGGTACGCCAATGGTCGAGCGCGGCGAGCTGAGCAAGAAGCTCGACCCGTTCCGCGATGTCTTCGATCTGAGCTTCCAGGCGTGAAGCTCGACGCCACAGGAGAATGGGAGAGGTAATGTCAGATTTATCGGGTCAGATGGCCAGTTATTCGAAGTTCGATGATGTTTCGTTTGGATCGGAGCAGCTCGCCAACTATGGGAAAAAGCGCAGAGCGAGCGAGCTGCGCAGGCGAACCATTCGAGCAACTATCGGGATCATTGGGTTGCTGGTTTTCTGGCAGGCTGTCTCGAGCTTCTATGGCATAGAAGTTATTCTGCCCGGGCCTATTGCCGTCTTCAAGAACATCTTCCAGACATTGACACTGTCGAGGACGGATGAATGGCTTTACGGCCCGAACATCTACGTTCATCTGGTCATGAGTTTCATCAGGGCGATCATCGGCTTTTCCGTTGCGGCGGTGGTGGCCATTCCGGCCGGCATCATCATCGGCCGATACCGTACGGCGCGGGAATTTGTGGAGCCGGTCATCCGGCTTCTCTACCCCGTCCCGGGCATTGCCTGGATCCCCCTGGCGATTCTCTGGTTCGGCCTGACCGACAAGGCGGTGATCTTCGTCGTCTTCATGGCCGAATTTTTTGCAATGTTCTTCAATACCGAAGCGGGCGTGCGTAATATCAATCCGATCCTGATCGATGCCGGGCGTTGTTACGGGGCAAAGGGTTTCACGCTGTTGCGGCGGGTCATTTTGCCGGCAGCAACGCCATATATCATCACCGGCATGCGGATTGCGCTCGGCGGCGCGTGGCGCATGATCGTTGCGGCTGAAATGCTGTCGGCCAAAGCAGGTGTTGGGTTCGTCCTGACGGAAGCGCGCTTTCAGTTCAGGGCCGACGACCTGATGATGTCGATGATCCTCATCTCCGTCGTCGGCTTCACCACCGAGAAGCTTATCGTTCGCACGCTCGAGCGGAAGACGACGGAAAAATGGGAAGTGAAGCCGCTCTGACCAGAGCGGCCAGTTCGGAAACAACGATAAAGGCCCGGCCGAGTAATCAGCCGGGCCTTTGCATCATCATCTTGAGATGAGGTCCGCGGTTCGCAGGCAGGCATTGGGCCCGGCCCGAACCGCCTCACATATTCGGATAGACCGGCCCCTCGCCGCCCTGCGGCGGCACCCAGTTGATGTTCTGGTTGGGGTCCTTGATGTCGCAGGTCTTGCAGTGGACGCAGTTCTGGGCGTTGATGACGAAGGTCTCTTGCCCATCCTTCTCCACCCATTCGTAGACGCCGGCCGGACAGTAGCGGGTCGAGGGACCGGCATAGACGCCGTATTCGGACGATTTCTGCAGCGCCAT
>NZ_JBNDHS010000018.1:0-80342 GCF_056755095.1 Rhizobium sp. SVR5-9E
AAGAAGACCGTATCACTCGCCAGCAACAGCGCAACGACAAGCGGCACAACCAACACCAAGAGCGCGCTCTCCATGGAACTCGATCTCGATCAGTCGGGTTCGATGAAAGACTACACTTGCTCGGTCTACAAGCTGGACGGTAGCGGCAACTACAAGCTGGACAGCGAAGGCAACAAGATTTGCAAAACGTATTCAACTGTCACCAAGATCCAAGCCTTGAAGACAGCCGCAGGTAAGCTCTTCGATGCGCTAGACACTGCCGACCCCACCCACGTTCTCGTCCGCACCGGCGTCATGTCCTATAATAACGGTCTCACGCGCGACAAAAATAAAAAAATCATCGGCATCAGCCCAATGAACTGGGGCACGTCCACCGGCCGGAAGTTTGTCAGCACGCTGACGGCAAATGGCGGCACTGACGCTACAGAGCCGATGCAGCAATCGACAGCAGCTATTAAGAAGAACGACGACGGTAGCGACACCGAAAGCACAGCGCACGCCGCGAACGGCAACGCAAACGTTGACCGCTACATCGTGCTCATGACCGACGGTGAAATGACCGGCGACAGCAGCACGTGGAACAGTGAAAAGGACCAAAACGTCCGTGATGCCTGCGACGCTGCCAAAGAGGAAAAAAATAAAATAACGATCTTTGCGGTCGCCTTCATGGCGCCTGCAAAGGGCAAGAGCCTGCTCGAATACTGCGCTTCGTCACCCAGCAATTATTTTGAGGCCGAGACGATGCAAAAGCTGATTGACGACTTCGATAGCATTGCTCAGACCGCGACCAAGGCCATGACGCTTTTGACGCACTGACGCCAAGCAATTGTCGATCAAACAAATAAGCCGCTCCGGGAACCAACCGGAGCGGCTTTTCGTTTAGCGCTGATCCCGCATCCGAGCGGGAAAACCAATTGAAATCAACTCCCTCACGCCAGCAAATGTGAAGGTTCTGCAAATTTTTCCGCCGTCTAAATCTCTTTGTTGCAAGTGCGTCGTAACGGTGCATAAACTGCCCTGACCGGCGTGCGTAGATAAATCGATAGTATCGGGCGTAACGTCCTGAATTGAAATGACAAATTGGCGAGATATGACGATGAACACCGTTACCAAGCCGACCATCCCCTCCCCCGCTCCACGCAGTTCACGGCCGGAAATCCTCGCCGAAGAGATCATCGAACGCCTGACGTACCGCATCGGCAAGGATGCAAAAGTCGCCAAGCCGCACGATTGGCTGACGGCCACTATTCTCGTCGTTCGCGACCGCATCATCGACAAATGGATGGAATCGACCCGCAACGTCTACGCGACAGGTGCTAAGCGCGTTTACTATTTGTCGCTCGAATTCTTGATCGGCCGCCTGATGCGCGATGCCGTCACGAATATGGGCTTAATGGAGGAGGTTCGCGATGCGCTTGCCTCGTTGGGCGTCGATATCAACGTCATCGCCGGGCTTGAGCCGGATGCCGCGCTTGGCAACGGCGGTCTCGGCCGTCTCGCTGCCTGTTTCATGGAAAGCATGGCGACGGTTGACGTGCCAGCCTATGGCTACGGCATCCGCTATGTCCACGGTCTCTTCCGCCAGCAGCTTGCCGATGGTTGGCAGGTGGAACTGCCGGAAAACTGGCTTGCCCACGGCAATCCCTGGGAGTTCGAACGCCGCGAAAGCTCTTATGAGATAGGCTTCGGCGGCACCGTCGACGTGGCCACCAGCACAGAAGGCGAGCCGCGCTATGTGTGGAAGCCGGCAGAGCGCGTCATCGCCGCCGCCTTCGATACGCCGGCCGTCGGCTGGCGCGGCAAGCGCGTCAATACGCTGCGTCTCTGGTCGGCGCAGCCGATCGACCCGATCCTGCTGGACGCCTTCAATGCCGGCGACCACATCGGCGCTCTGCGCGAGAGCAACAAGGCGGAAAGCCTGACCCGCGTGCTCTATCCGGCAGACGCCACGCCGGCCGGTCAGGAACTGCGCCTTCGCCAGGAATTTTTCTTCTCCTCCGCTTCGCTTCAGGACATCCTGCGCCGCCACCTGCAGCAGTATGACGATTTCACCTCGCTGCCGGACAAGGTGGCGATCCAGCTCAACGACACGCATCCCGCCGTCTCGGTCGCCGAGCTGACGCGTCTGCTCTGCGATGTCCATGGCATGGACTTCGAGCAGGCCTTTGACATCGTCCGCCGCACGATCTCTTACACCAACCACACGCTGCTGCCGGAAGCTCTCGAGACGTGGCCCATTCCGCTCTTCGAGCGGCTGCTGCCGCGTCATATGCAGCTGATCTACGCGATCAATGCCAAGATTCTTCTGGAAGCCCGCAAGGAGAGGAAATTTTCCGATACCGAAATCCGCGCGATCTCACTGGTCGACGAAAGCGGCGAGCGCCGCGTGCGCATGGGCAATCTCGCCTTTGTCGGATCCCATTCGGTCAATGGCGTTTCCGCTTTGCATACCGAACTCATGAAGGTCACGGTCTTTGCCGACCTGCACAAGCTTTATCCCGACCGCATCAACAACAAGACGAACGGCATTACGCCGCGCCGCTGGCTGCAGCAATGCAACCCCGGCCTGACCAGCCTTATCCGCGAAACGATCGGCGACGAATTCCTGGACGATGCCGAGAAGCTCAAGCCTCTCGAAAAATTCGCCACGGATCCAAGCTTCCAGGAGAAGTTCGCTGCCGTAAAACGCGCGAACAAGGTGGCGCTCTCCAATCTTGTCGCAAGCCGCATGGGCGTGAAGCTCGACCCTTCTGCAATGTTCGACATTCAGATCAAGCGCATTCACGAGTACAAGCGCCAGCTGCTGAACGTTGTCGAGGCGGTGGCCCTCTACGATCAGATCCGCTCGCATCCTGAACTGGACTGGGTGCCACGGGTAAAGCTTTTCGCCGGCAAGGCGGCACCGAGCTATCACAACGCCAAGCTCATCATCAAACTCATCAACGACGTAGCCCGTACAATCAACAACGACCCGGCGGTCCGCGGCCTCCTGAAGGTGGTCTTCGTGCCCAACTACAACGTCTCGCTTGCCGAGGTCATGGTTCCTGCAGCTGATCTGTCGGAACAGATTTCGACGGCCGGCATGGAAGCTTCGGGCACCGGCAACATGAAGTTTGCTCTGAACGGGGCGCTGACGATCGGCACCCTGGACGGCGCGAACGTCGAAATGCGCGACCATGTCGGCGCGGAGAACATCATCATCTTTGGCCTGCGTGCCGATGAAGTCGCCAAGATCCGCAGCGACGGACACAATCCGCGTGCGATCATTGACAGCTCGCGTGAGCTGTCGCAGGCGCTGGCCGCGATCGCGGGAGGCGTCTTCTCGCCGGATGACCGCAACCGCTACGCCCAGCTGATCGATGGTATTTATTCGCACGACTGGTTCATGGTCGCAGCCGACTTCGATGCCTATGCCGCCGCCCAGCGAGAGGTGGATCAGCTCTGGACCGAGCCGTCCTCCTGGTATGCCAAGACCATCAACAATACCGCGCGCATGGGCTGGTTCTCCTCCGACCGCGCGATCCGGCAGTATGCCAAGGAAATCTGGAGAGCTGGATGAAGACGCCGAAATCCGCCCGTGAGGCAAAGCGTCCCTGGGAAATTTCGGCAGACGAGATAGCGGCAATCCTTGCAGGCTCGCACGCAAACCCGTTTGCCGTGCTGGGCATCCACGAGGCAGGCGAGAGCTATGCCGCGCGCTGCTTCATTCCCGGTGCCGAAGAAGTCACCGCCTTGACACTCGACGGCAGCATCATCGGCGAACTGACACAACTCCACCCCGAAGGCTTTTTTGCGGGTCCGGTATCGCTGACGAAACTACAACCGGTGCGCTACCGCGCCAGGCGCGGCGATGCGGAATGGGCTGTAACCGACCCCTACGGCTTCGGCCCTGTCCTCGGTCCGATGGACGACTACTACGTTCGCGAGGGCTCCCATCTTCGGCTTTTCGACAAGTTGGGGGCGCACTGGATCAAGCATGAAGGGGCGCAGGGCATTCATTTCGCCGTCTGGGCGCCGAATGCCCAACGCGTATCCGTCGTCGGCGATTTCAACAATTGGGACGGCCGCCGCCATGTGATGCGCTTCCGGGCCGGCGCCGGAATTTGGGAAATTTTCGCGCCCGACGTACCGACAGGCGTTGCTTACAAGTTCGAGATACGCGGTCACGATGGCGTTCTCCTGCCACTGAAGGCCGATCCATTTGCCCGGCGCAGCGAATTGCGCCCGAAGACGGCCTCCGTCGCAGCTCCCGAACTGCTGCAGGAATGGCAGGACGAGGCCCACCTCAAGCATTGGAGCGAGACCGACAAGCGCCGTCAGCCGATCTCGATCTATGAGGTGCATGCCGGCTCATGGCAGCGCCGGCAGGATGGCTCGTTCCTCTCCTGGGATGAGCTCGCCAACAGCCTCATCCCCTATTGCGTCGACATGGGCTTCACCCATATCGAGTTCCTTCCGATCACCGAACATCCCTACGATCCGTCCTGGGGATACCAGACCACCGGCCTCTATGCGCCGACCGCCCGTTTTGGTGAGCCCGAAGGTTTTGCCCGCTTCGTCAATGGCTGCCACAAAGTCGGTATCGGCGTCATCCTCGACTGGGTGCCGGCACACTTTCCGACCGATGAGCACGGACTTGGCTGGTTCGACGGTACTGCGCTTTACGAGCATGAGGACCCGCGCAAGGGTTTCCATCCGGACTGGAACACCGCGATCTACAATTTCGGTCGCACCGAGGTTCAATCCTATCTCGTCAACAATGCGCTTTACTGGGCCGAGAAATTTCATCTCGACGGCCTGCGCGTCGATGCCGTCGCCTCGATGCTCTACCTCGACTATTCGCGAAACCATGGCGAGTGGATCCCGAACGAGTATGGCGGCAACGAGAATCTCGAGGCCGTCCGCTTCCTTCAGGACATGAATACCCGCATCTACGCGGAGCATCCGGGTGTCATGACCATTGCTGAAGAATCAACCTCCTGGCCGAAAGTCTCGCAGCCGGTACATGAAGGGGGCCTCGGCTTCGGCTTCAAATGGAACATGGGCTTCATGCACGATACGCTGAGCTACATGAAGCGCGATCCGGTGCACCGCAGGCATCATCACAACGAACTGACCTTCGGCCTTCTCTACGCCTATTCGGAAAACTTTGTTCTGCCGCTGTCGCACGATGAAGTCGTGCACGGCAAAGGCTCGCTGATCGCCAAAATGCCCGGCGACGACTGGCAGAAATTCGCAAACCTGCGCGCCTACTATGCCTTCATGTGGGGCTATCCGGGTAAGAAGCTGCTCTTCATGGGCCAGGAATTCGCCCAATGGAGCGAATGGAGCGAGGCAACGTCGCTCGATTGGAACCTGCTGCAATACCGCATGCATGAAGGCATGCGCCGCCTGGTGCGCGATCTCAACCTCACCTACCGCTCCAAACCAGCGCTGCACGCCCGCGACTGCGAGGGCGACGGCTTCGAATGGCTGGTTGCCGACGATCACGAGAACTCCGTCTTTGCATGGCTGCGCAAGGCGCCGGGCCAGAAGCCGGTTGCCGTCATCACCAATTTCACGCCGATCTACCGCGAGAACTATTCCATCCGCCTGCCCTTCGAAGGCCGCTGGCGGGAAATCCTGAACACCGACGCCGATATCTACGGCGGCAGCGGCAAGGGCAATGGGGGGCGCGTGCAGGCCGTCAATGCCGGCGGCGACGTAAGGGCTACGATCACCTTGCCGCCGCTGGCAACGATCATGCTTGAACCTGAGACTTGAGAACTGGTGGGAGGAGAGACAATGGTAGAAAAACGCGTTCAGCCACTTGCCCGCGACGCAATGGCCTATGTTCTGGCCGGTGGCAGGGGGAGCCGCCTGAAGGAACTCACCGATCGGCGTGCGAAACCGGCCGTTTATTTCGGCGGCAAGACACGCATCATCGACTTCGCGTTGTCGAACGCGCTGAACTCCGGCATTCGCCGTATCGGTGTCGCCACGCAATACAAGGCGCACTCTCTGATCCGCCACATGCAGCGCGGCTGGAACTTCTTCCGCCCTGAGCGGAACGAGAGCTTCGACATCCTTCCGGCCAGCCAGCGCGTCTCGGAGACGCAATGGTACGAAGGCACAGCCGACGCGGTTTACCAGAATATCGATATCATCCAGGACTACGGCGTCGAGTACATGGTCATCCTGGCCGGCGACCACGTCTATAAGATGGATTACGAGTGGATGCTGCAGCAGCACGTCGATTCCGGCGCGGACGTGACGATCGGCTGCCTGGAAGTGCCGCGCATGGAAGCCGTGGGCTTCGGCGTCATGCATGTCGACCAGACGGACCGGATCATCGATTTCGTCGAAAAGCCTGCAGACCCGCCCGGCATTCCGGACAAACCGGACTTTGCGCTCGCCTCGATGGGGATTTACGTCTTCCACACGAAGTTCCTGATCGACGCGCTTCAGCGCGATGCCGCCGATCCCAACTCCAGCAAGGATTTCGGCAAGGACATCATTCCCTATATCGTCAAGAACGGTAAGGCGGTCGCCCACCGCTTCGGGCAGTCCTGCGTTCGCTCCGATTTCGAACGCGAGCCCTATTGGCGTGACGTCGGGACGATCGAAGCGTACTGGCAGGCGAATATCGATCTGACCGCGATCGTTCCAGAGCTCGATATCTACGACAAGTCCTGGCCGATCTGGACTTATGCGGAAATCTCGCCGCCGGCAAAGTTCGTGCATGACGATGAAGATCGCCGCGGCTCGGCGACCTCGTCGGTCATCGCTGGCGATTGCATCATCTCCGGCGCCACGCTTCACAAGAGCCTTCTTTTCACCGGCGTTCGCGCTAACTCCTATTCCAAACTGGAGGGAGCCGTCGTCCTGCCGAGCGTAAAGATCGGTCGGCGCGCCCAGCTGAAAAACGTCGTGATCGACCATGGAGTCGTCATTCCGGAGGGTCTTGTCGTGGGCGAGGACCCGAAACTCGATGCCAAGCGCTTCCGCCGGACTGAAAGCGGTATTTGCCTGATAACGCAGCCTATGATCGATAAATTGGATCTCTAGACATATGAAAGTTCTTTCGGTTTCGTCCGAAGTCTTCCCTTTGATCAAGACAGGGGGCCTTGCCGATGTGGCCGGCGCCCTGCCAATCGCACTCAAGCAGTTCGGCATTGAATCGAAAACCCTCATGCCCGGCTACCCGGCCGTCATGAAAGCTGTTCAAGATCCCGTCGTTCGCCTGCAGTTCACTGACCTGCTCGGCGAACCTGCGAGGGTGCTGGAATTCTATTACGAGGGCCTCAACATCCTCGTGCTCGACGCCCCTGCCTATTACGACCGTCCGGGAGGTCCCTATCTCGACCACACGGGCAAGGATTACCCTGACAACTGGCGTCGCTTCGCAGCGCTGTCGCTGGCGGCGGCCGAAATCGCCGCCGGTCTGATGCCGGACTGGCGCCCGGACCTCGTCCATGCCCATGATTGGCAAGCCGCCATGACGCCGCTCTACATGCGTTACTATCCGACGCCGGAGCTGCCGAGCGTTCTCACGGTCCACAACATGGCCTTCCAAGGCCAGTTCGCCGCTGAGATCTTCCCGAGCCTGCGCTTGCCGCCGCATGCCTTTTCGACCGACACTATCGAATATTACGGCCATCTCAGCTTCCTGAAGGGTGGGCTTCAGACCGCGCATGCGATCACCACCGTCAGTCCCACCTATGCGGAAGAGATCCTGACAAATCAGTTCGGCATGGGTCTTGAAGGGGTCATCTCCGGCCGCCGCGACGTTCTGCACGGGATCGTCAACGGCATCGATGCCGATGTGTGGAACCCGGCGACCGATCCCGTTGTCCACACGCACTACGGCAGCACGACGCTGAAGAATCGCAGCGAGAACCGCAAATCGGTCGCCGAATTCTTTCACCTGCATGATGATGGGGCACCGATCTTCTGCATCATCAGCCGCCTCACCTGGCAAAAGGGCATGGACATGGTCGCCGCCACAGCCGATGAGATCGTCGCCCTCGGCGGCAAGCTCGCGGTTTTGGGGTCCGGCGATCCTGCGTTGGAGGGCTCGCTTCTTGCCGCGGCCAGCCGCCACCCCGGCCGTATCGGCGTCTCGATCGGTTACAACGAACCGATGTCGCACCTGATGCAGGCCGGTTGCGACGCCATCGTCATTCCTTCGCGTTTCGAGCCTTGCGGACTCACCCAGCTTTACGGTCTGCGCTACGGTTGCGTGCCCATCGTGGCCCGTACTGGCGGTCTCAATGATACCGTAATCGATGCCAATCACGCCGCACTTGCGGCGAAAGTCGCAACGGGAATTCAGTTTTCTCCAGTCACCGCAGAGGGTATGGTGCAGGCAATCCGGCGTGCGCTGCATCTTTTCGCGGACCAAAAAGTCTGGACCCAGCTGCAAAAGCAGGGCATGAAATCGGATGTCTCGTGGGAGAAGAGCGCCGAGCGCTACGCTGCCCTCTATTCAAGTCTCGCCTCGAAAGGCAAGTGACAGAAATGATCAAATCTGTATCCACCACGCCCTATCAGGACCAGAAACCCGGCACATCCGGTCTCAGGAAGAAGGTCCCCGTCTTCCAGCAGCCGAACTATGCTGAGAACTTCATTCAGTCGATCTTCGACTCGCTGGAAGGCTACCAGGGCAAGTGCCTCGTCATCGGCGGCGATGGACGCTATTACAACCGCGAAGTCATCCAGAAGGCCATCAAGATGGCCGCCGCCAATGGCTTCGGAAAGGTCATGGTCGGCAAGGGCGGCATCCTGTCTACTCCGGCAGCCTCGCACATCATCCGCAAATACAAGGCCTTCGGCGGCATCATCCTCTCGGCCAGCCACAATCCCGGCGGCCCGACGGAAGATTTCGGCATCAAATACAACGTCAACAACGGCGGTCCCGCACCGGAAAAGATCACCGACGCGATCTATGCCCGCACCAAGACGATCAAGAGCTACAAGATCGCTGATTTCCCGGACGTGAACCTCGATCGCATTGGCAAGGAAGAGTTGCCGGGTGGCATGATGCTTTCGGTCATCGATTCGGTCGAAGATTACACGGCTCTGATGGACGAGCTCTTCGATTTCGGCGCCATCCGCAACATGATCAGCCTCGGCTTCCGCATCGCCTTCGATGCGATGAGTGCCGTGACCGGCCCCTATGCCAAGGAGATCTTTGAAAACCGCCTCGGCGCGCCGCTCGGCTCGGTGCGCAACTTCATGCCGCTGCCGGATTTCGGGGGCCATCACCCCGATCCGAATCCCGTCCACTGCAAGGAACTCTATGATGAGATGATGGGCGACGATGCGCCCGATTTCGGCGCCGCATCGGACGGTGACGGCGACCGCAACCTCATCATTGGCCGCGGCATCTTCGTCACCCCATCCGACAGCCTCGCGATCCTCGCGGCCAACGCCAATCTCGCGCCCGGATATTCCGGCGGCCTTGCAGGCATCGCACGTTCGATGCCGACGAGTGGCGCTGCGGATCGTGTTGCGGAAAAACGTGGCATCGGGATGTACGAAACGCCGACCGGCTGGAAATTCTTCGGCAACCTGCTCGATGCCGGCATGGCAACGATCTGCGGTGAGGAAAGCGCCGGTACCGGCTCCAATCATGTCCGCGAGAAGGACGGCCTCTGGGCCGTGCTCCTCTGGCTGAACATCCTTGCCGTGCGTGGCGAAAGCGTCCAGGACGTCGTTACGCAGCATTGGCAGACCTACGGCCGCAACTACTATTCGCGCCATGACTACGAAGGCCTCGACACCGACGCAGCAAACGGCTTGATCCAGAACCTGCGCGACCAGCTCGCCTCGCTCCCCGGAAAGACGTTCGGCGGCCTGACCATCGAAAAGGCTGACGATTTCGCCTATCACGATCCGGTCGACGGGTCGGTCAGCGAACATCAAGGCATCCGCATCCTCTTCGGTGGCGGCTCGCGCGTTGTGTTCCGCCTCTCCGGCACTGGAACGTCAGGCGCGACGTTGCGCGTTTATCTCGAGCGCTACGAGCCGGATTCGGCGCAGCACAATATCGAGACGCAAGAGGCGCTCGCTGACCTGATCGCCGCTGCGGAAAGCATCGCAGACATCCGCCGGCGCACCGGCCGCGATGCGCCTTCCGTGATCACCTGAAACGCATGCGGGCAGTTACCGGGATCCAGGGCGGCGCAATCACCTTCGAAAGCGGTGTCGAATTCACCGTTTGGTCGCGGAACGCCGCCGAGATCCAGCTCTGCCTCTTCGATGAAAGCGGTGACAAGGAACTCGCGCGGCTGCCGATGGCGCGTGAAGACGGTCCTGTACACCGGCTCTTTGTCGACGGTTTGAAAGAAGGTGCCCGTTACGGCCTTCGGGCCGATGGTATCTATGATCCGGACAATGGCCTCTGGTTCGATCGGTCCAAGCTCCTGGTGGACCCATACGCCAAGGAGCTGGACCGCCCTTTCGGCCACGATCCGCGTCTCGGCGCCTTCGGCGAAGATACGCAGAGCCTGGTGCCCAAGGCGATCGTCACCCGCGACAAGACAGTGACGCCAGGGGCGCCGCTCTTGAAGCCGGGCGGATTTATCTATGAAGTCGGCGTCAGGCCGTTCACGATCCTCCATCCGGACGTGCCCGAGGCACAGCGTGGCACGGTCGCCGCGCTTGCCCATCCTTCGGTCATCGCTCACCTCAAGCGCATCGGCGTCGACGCCGTCGAACTGATGCCGATCGTCGCCTGGATCGACGAGCGCCACCTGCCGCAGCTCGGGCTCACGAACGGTTGGGGCTACAATCCCGTTGCCTTCATGGCGCTCGATCCGCGCATCGTCCCGGGCGGCATGGCCGAACTGCGCGACACGGTGGCTGCGCTTCGTGCCGAAGGCATCGGCGTCATCCTCGACCTCGTCTTCAACCATACCGGCGAGAGCGATCGTTACGGCGCGACGCTCTCGCTGCGCGGCCTCGACAATCTCTCATTCTACCGCCACCTCCCCGGCCGCTCGGGCGAACTCGTCAACGACACCGGGACGGGTAACACGGTCGCCTGCGATCATCCCTATATCCGCCAGCTCATCATCGACAGCCTGCGCCATTTTGTGCTGGGGGCCGGAGTGGACGGCTTCCGCTTTGATCTGGCGACGGTTCTCGGCCGCACGGGAAATGGCTTCGAGTCCCATGGCGAGATGCTTGCCGCGATGCTGAAAGATGACGTGCTCGCCGACCGTGTCATGATCGCGGAACCCTGGGATATAGGCCCGGGCGGCTATCAGCTCGGCAACTTTCCCGTACCCTTCCTGGAATGGAATGACCGTGTGCGCGACGATGTGCGCTGCTATTGGCGCGGTGACGATTGGAAGACCGGCCCGCTTGCCACCGCGCTTGCCGGCTCTTCCGACATCTTCTCCCGCAACGGCGGAGCGGCGACCCGCAGCGTCAACTTCCTCGCCGCTCACGACGGTTTCACTCTAAACGACCTCGTCTCATACAGCGGCAAACACAACGAGGCGAATGGCGAGGAAAACCGGGACGGCCACAACGAAAACCACTCGTGGAACAACGGCGTCGAGGGTGAAACCCGCTACCCCGATATCATCCGCAGGCGCCGCGACGACTTGAAGGCGCTGCTTTCTACACTCTTTGCCAGCCGAGGCAGCATCATGCTGACGGCGGGCGACGAAGCCGCCCGCACCCAGCGAGGCAACAACAACGCTTACTGCCAGGACAATGAGATTACCTGGGTCGACTGGGCGGCGCTCGACGACGAACTCATCGCCCACACCGCATTCATCTCCGGCCTCCGCAAGCGCTTCTCCGTCTTCACCGAGTTGGACTTCCTCTCCGGCAACGGCGATGTCGAATGGATATCGCCCTCCGGCCAGCCGATGAGCGTGCAGGAGTGGGAGACGCCGAACTTTTCCACGCTCGGAATGGTGCTTTCGACACGCGACCGTCAAAGCGGCAATGCCGCACGGCTGGCCGTTCTTTTCAATCGCTCGGGTGGCGAGGAAATCTTTGCGTTGCCCGGTCCGTCCTCATGGCGGCTTCTCGCCCCCGATGTGCCCAAGAAGTCCGCGAGCTCGGCCATCGTACCGCGCCGCTCGGTCGCTTTCTATCTCGAAAGTTGATTCGCCGGGCTCCAGCCCGCAATTCCTTGTCGCAATCGTCACAATCCCATTGTAAGGCTTGCGCAGCCGCTTTCTCATGAGGAATCAATGGTCAGGGAACTTTCACTCGCGGAAATCCGTGGGTTCATTGGCACGAAGACGGGACTTTCGGAATGGATTCTTGTCGACCAGGCAATGATCGACGCCTTTGCTCATGCCACCAACGACCACCAGTTCATCCATACCGACCCCGTCCGCGCCGCTGCCGAAAGCTCCTTCGGCGGTACGATCGCCCATGGATTCCTGACGCTCTCGCTGCTTTCGGCGATGAATTACAATGCCCTTCCCAAAATTCGCGAGCAGACGATGGGCATCAATTACGGGTTCGATAAGGTCCGCTTCATGACGCCGGTCAGATCCGGCACCCGCGTCCGTGGCCATTTCGTACTCGCCGACGCCCGCTTCCGTGGCGCCAACATGCTGATGACCACCTACGAGGTGTCGATCGAAATCGAGAACGAGAAGAAGCCCGCCCTCACCGCGAACTGGATCACGATCGCGCAGTTCGATCCCAAAGACCGGCCGGACGTCTGAACCTCAGCCGAAATCGATGACATGCCGGATGACCTTGCCTTCATGCAGCAAGTCGAAGGCCTCGTTGATCTCTTCCAGAGGCCCTGTCGAGGAAAGCAGTCTGTCCACCGGCAGCCGGCCGCGCCGGTATAGTCCTATGTATCGCGGGATGTCGCGGCTCGGCACACATCCGCCGAGATAGCTTCCGAGCACGCGGCGCTCTTCGGCGACCAGGCTGACCGCCGGTATGGAAATCTGGCTGGACGGATTGGCGAGACCGGCCGTTGCCGTGGTCCCACCCCGCCGTGTGATCCGGTAGGCAAGCTCGAACGCCTTGACGGAGCCTGCCATCTCCAGCGCATGGTCGACGCCGCCACCGGTTGCCTCGCGGATCTGCTCCGCGATATCCGCATCGCCAGCAAGGAATGCATCCGTCGCGCCAAGCGCGAGTGCCGTCTGCAGCTTGCCCGGCGCGAGATCGACGGCGACAACGCGCCCGGCACCGGCCGCCAGTGCACCGAGCACGGCGGCAAGCCCGACGCCACCGAGCCCGACAACGGCAACGGTCTGTCCCGCTTGCACCTTGCAGGTATTAACGACAGCGCCCACTCCGGTCAGCACGGCACATCCAAAAAGTGCAGCCTCGGTCAGCGGCAGGCCAGCGTCGATCTTGATCGCCGAATGGCGGGAAACGACCGCGTGCGTGGCGAAGCCGGAGACGCCGAGATGATGATTGACCGGCACCTCCTCGCATGCGAGCCGCCGCGCGCCGGAAAGAAGCGTTCCGCTGCCGTTGGCCGCCGCGCCCGGAACACAAAGCGCCGGACGACCCTCCGCACACGGAAGGCAGTGGCCGCAGCTCGGCATGAAACTCATGACCACCCGGTCACCCGGAACAAGATCAGCGACACCGTCACCGACGGCCTCGACGGTACCGGCAGCCTCATGTCCGAGCGCCATCGGCACGGGCCGCGGCCGGTCGCCATTGATGACGGAGAGATCGGAATGGCAGAGCCCCGCGGCGCCGATGCGGACGAGAATCTCCTCGCGTCCCGGCGGCTGCAGATCGAGTTCTTCTATAGAAAGCGGTCGGCTGGCGGCAAATGGTGCCGAAACCGGTGATTGCCGCAGCACTGCCGCACGTATCTTCATTCGCTCCTCCCAAAGCCTACTGGAAGAGCTTAGCCGCCGGAGCAAGCCGGCGGCAATAACACTTTAGTGCGCCGCGTCTTCCGCCGCCTCGGCCAGCAGGCCGAAGACGTAGTCGGAAAACGATCGCCAGCATTCGACCCGGAACAGATCGTCATCAGTACGGAAGATCACGACTTCCGCCTTGCCGAACAGCGTGCGCGAGCATGCGCCGACTGGAAAGGCGTTTATCGACAGGTCCTGAGGGCAGCCGGCAGAAAGCGTTGCCTCGGCGCCCGGGCCAGAAACATTGATGGCGACGTTGCGATGCGAGACATCCGTGGCAGAATGCAGCACGCCTGCGTTGGCAAGGCTCGCCATCAGGTCTGCACCGCTTTCGTCGATCACCAGCCATTCATCCGGACCAAGCCAGAGTGCCGAGCGCCACTCCTTGCGGCCGGATGTCTTCGGCGCATTGGGAATGGTGACGCCGAGTGCGGCGGAAAGTCCGGCAAGCGACTCCTGCGGTGCACGAAGCGCAACGCGCGTCGCCGTGGCCGCTGGTCTCAGGCGAACGGTTGCCGAACCGCCCTGACGACCGGAAAGAGCGGATTTGCGAATTGCCATATCAACCATTGATCCGGCCTCCTTCCTTGTCAAAGAACACCATGTCGGTCACCTCGACGGCGATTGTCTTGTCCGGCATTGGCACATAAAGGGTCTCGCCCATGCGCGCGCGGCCGCCGGCGACCAGCGCAAACGCGATCGACTTGCCGAGGTTTTCCGACCAATAGGACGAGGTCACATGGCCGAGCATCGTCATCGGCTTCGGCGCGTTCGGATTGGCGACGATCTGCGCGCCTTCTTCCAGGACCAGCTTCGGATCCTTGGTGACGAGGCCGACGAGCTGCTTGCGGCCATCCTTCACGAGGTCCGGCCGTTTCAGCCCGCGAATGCCGACGAAATCCGTCTTCTTCTTAGAAACGGCCCAGGAAAGACCGGCATCATCCGGCGTCACCGTGCCGTCCGAATCCTGTCCGACGATGATATAGCCCTTCTCGGCGCGAAGCACGTGCATCGTCTCCGTGCCGTAGGCGCAGGCGCCGAGTGGCTCTGCATTCGCCCAGACGGCTTCCAGGACCGACTGGCCGTAGTCCGCCGGAACGTTGATTTCGAAGCCGACTTCACCGGTGAACGACACGCGGAAGAGACGGGCCGGCACGCCCATGACCTTGCACTCGGCAACGCTCATATGCGGGAACGCCTCATTCGAAATATCGAGCCCTTCGACGAGCGGCGCGACGATCTCACGCGCCTTCGGGCCCTGGACAGCGATGACGGCCCATTGCTCGGTAGCCGATGTCAGCCATACCTTGAGATGCGGGAATTCCGTCTGCAGATAGTCTTCCATGTGGTTGAGAACGCGCGGCGCGCCGCCTGTTGTCGTCGTCACATGGAACCGATCGTCAGCCAGCCGCCCGACGACGCCGTCGTCATAGATGAAACCATCTTCGCGCGTCATGATGCCATAGCGGCACTTGCCCGGCTTCAGCGTGTCCCAGGCATTGGTGTACATCAGGTTCATGAACTCGGCCGCATCCGGACCGACGACCTCGATCTTGCCAAGCGTCGAGGCATCGAAGACACCCGCGACGTCGCGAGCCGTCTTGCATTCGCGGGCGACGGCCTGATGCATGGTCTCGCCAGCGCGCGGATAGAACCATGCGCGCTTCCAGTTGCCGACATCCTCGAACACGGCGCCGTGCTCTTCTTCCCACTGGTGCATCGGTGTCTTGCGGGTAGGATCAAAGAGCTCGCCGCGCGAATGGCTGATCAGCGTACCGTAGGTGACGGGGGTATAGGGCGCACGGAAGGTCGTGAGGCCAACCTGCGGGATTTCCTTGCCAAGCATCTCCGCAGCGATCGCCAGACCGTGCATGTTGGAAAGCTTGCCCTGGTCGGAGGCCATGCCGTTGGTCGTGAAGCGCTTGATGTGCTCGATCGAATGCATGCCTTCGCGCACCGCGAGACGGATATCCTTAGCGCAGACATCGTGCTGGAAGTCGATGAATGCCTTGGCGCTTGTTTCCGGTCCGGCGCCTTCGGCGGCACCGATCATGCCGCCCGTCCAGTCGTAGGTCTGCTCGGCCGAGATGCTGATCTTGCCGCCGCCCGATTTGCCGACGGCCTGCGCCATCAGTTCACCGGCTGCCAGGGACTCTTCAATGGTCTGCTGCAGATCGTCCGTGCCATTGCAGGCACCCACGGAGAGGCAATCCTGCGCGTAGGTTCCGGGCAGGAAGCGCTGCGTTTCCGGCTCGAATTTCACCTTGCCGCGCGACTGTGAGAACAGATGCACCGACGGCGTCCAGCCGGCCGAAACCAGCAGCGCGTCGATTGCGATCTTGCGCGGCGAACCGCCGCCATTGCGCGCGACAGTCATCGAGGAGACGCGCAGTTTGCCCGAGGTGTTGATGACGGATTGTCCGGTCAGCACGTCGATGCCGAGTGACCGCGCTTCGGCAAGAACCGTAGCGCCCGGAGTCTGGCGGCAATCGACGATCGCGGCAATCGCCACGCCGGCACGCTTCAGATCGAAGGCAGCCTCGTAGGCCGAGTCATGAGCGGTATAGACACCGACCTTGGTCCCAACGGCAACGCCGTAATGGTTCAGATACATGCGTGCTGCCGAAGCAAGCATGATACCCGGACGGTCATTGTTCGGGAACACCATGTGCCGCTCGATTGCGCCGCCTGCGAGGATCACCCTCTTGGCGCGGACCTGCCACAGACGCTCGCGCGGGAGATCGCGGGCAGGCCGGGCGATATGGTCGGTCACGCGCTCGGCAAGACCGATGAAATTGTGGTTGTAGTAGCCGAAAGCGGTCGTGCGGGTCAGAAGCTGCACATTCTTCATCGCCTTCAGCTTCGCCGCTGTCCGCTGCGCCCAGGCATAACCATCTATGCCGTCGATCTTCACACCGCTGTCGAATCGCAGCGCTCCACCGACCTCTGCCTGCTCTTCGCAGATAATGACCTTGGCACCCGCCTCAGCCGCAGCGAGGGCTGCGGAAAGACCGGCAACGCCCGCACCGGCCACAAGCACGTCGCAATGCGCAAACCGGCTTGCATAATGATCCGGATCGTCTTCCGTTGGTGCGACGCCAAGGCCGGCTGCCCGGCGGATCATCGGCTCGTAAAGACGCATCCAGGCGCCCTTCGGCCACATGAAGGTCTTGTAGTAGAAGCCGGCCGCGAAGAACGGCGAGAACGCATCGTTGATGCCGCCGATATCGAAGGCGAGCGACGGGAAACGGTTCTGCGATTTGACGGTCATGCCGTCGAAGACTTCCTGAACCGTGGCGCGCACGTTCGGCTGCTTGCGGGCGCTGTCGCGCGCAACGTCGATCAGAGCGTTCGGCTCTTCTGCGCCCGCCGAAAGGATGCCGCGCGGCCGGTGATACTTGAAGGAACGGCCGACAAGATGCACGCCGTTCGCAATCAGTGCCGAGGCGACGGTATCGCCTTCGAGCGCCGTGTAGCTCTTGCCGTCGAAGGTGAAGCGGGCGGTTCTGGCGGGCGTCAGGCGCCCCTTGCCCAAAATTCGGTTCGCGCCGCTCATTTCGCCTCTCCTTCCAGCGCTTCGTAGGTTTCGACGGGAATGTGCGGAACGCTGGCTGCTCCTATTTGAGGTTTCGGCTCGCCGGCCTTGTACGTCGTGATGAACTTGTCGCTGACGGTGTCGCGCGCTGCATTGAAGAAGCGGCCACAGCCGTGCATGTGCCGCCAGCGCTCGAAGATGAGTCCCTTCGGATTGTCGCGCAGGAAGAAATACTCTTCGAACTCCTCGTCGGAAATCGAGGCGATATTCTGGGGTCGCGCTATGTGCGCGTCGCCGGCGCCACGGAATTCGAGCTCGGAGCGCTCTTCCTGACAGTATGGGCAGTAGATGAGTAGCATGGATGTCCTCGTGTCAGTGCGCGACGGCAGCAGCGGCGGCTTCGTCGATCAGGCGACCGGTGCGGAAGCGTTCCAGTGTCAGCCCGGCATTGAACTTGTGCGGCTCATCGCGGGCGATCAGATGCGCAAACAGATTGGCCGACCCCGGCGTCGCCTTGAAGCCGCCCGTACCCCAGCCGCAGTTGACGTAGAGTCCCGGAACCGGCGTCTTCGACTGGATCGCCGAGCGGTCCGGCGTGTTATCGACGATGCCGCCCCAGGAGCGCATCATCTTCACGCGGCGGAACATCGGGAAGAGCTCGCAGATGGCATCGAGCGTATGCGTGATGATCTGCAGGCCTCCGGTCTGGGAGTAGGAATTGTACTGGTCCGTGCCCGCGCCGATGACGAGTTCACCCTTGTCGGACTGCGAGATATAGGCGTGCACCGTGTTGGACATGACCACACAGGGAAAGATCGGCTTCAGGGGTTCGGAGACCAGGGCCTGCAGCGGGCTCGATTGCAACGGCACGCGCACGTCCGCCATCTTCATGACCGTCGTCGTGTGGCCGGCGGCCGAAACGCCGATCTTCTTCGCGCCGATATAACCGCGTGTCGTTTCTACCCCCACGACGCGCCCATCCGGACCGCGGCGGATGCCGGTGACTTCGCAATTCTGGATGATGTGCACGCCGCGATCCGAGGCCGCACGCGCGTAGCCCCAGGCAACCGCATCGTGACGCGCCGTACCGCCGCGACGCTGGAGCGCTGCACCGTTGATCGGGTAACGCGCCGTTGCCGAGATATCGAGCGGCGGGCAATAAGCCTTGGCCTGCTCCGGCGTCAGCCATTCGTTGTCGATGCCGTAGAGACGGTTGGCATGGATATGCCGCTTGAACGACTGCTGATCGTGAATGTTGTGCGAGAGCATCATCACGCCGCGTGGTGAATACATCACATTGTAGTTGAGATCCTGCGACAGGTTCTCCCAGAGCTTCATTGAATGCTCGTAGATGTGCATGCTCTCTTCATAGAGATAATTCGAGCGGATGATGGTCGTGTTGCGGCCGGTGTTGCCGCCGCCGAGCCAACCTTTTTCCAGCACCACCACATTGGTGATGCCGTGCTCCTTGGCAAGGTAATAGGCGGCTCCCAGGCCATGCCCGCCACCGCCGATGATGACGACATCGTATTCCGCGCGCGGCTCCGGCGAAGTCCACTGCTTCTCCCAGCCCTTGTGGGCTCTGAGCGCTTCCCGTGCCACCGCAAAAACCGAGTATTTCCGCATCCGCCTTCATCTCCTTCAGGGAAAGGCATTTCTTCCGTGGCCATACAAATCGCAAATCGAAATGCGGCACAACGTTTCTTTTGCGACGCGAACGGGCTTTTGTTTGACATGCGTGAAACAAGTGGCTTGCCAGCTGGTCCCGCCTCCGGTCTGGCCGGGGATTAGTCCCTCTAACCCATGCGGGTAAGCAGACGACCAACAGAAGCACATGCTAATATTCCTAAGTTTCGGGGGTGTTCCATGTCGTATCTGCGTTCTGCCACAGCCACGCTCCTCTGCGCGGCGCTTATAAGCCCCATGCCGGCTACAGCGGCCGAGCCGGTCGGCCAGGCGGTTAAGATCAAGACTGAAGTGACCGGTCAATCGGGACCGCTGGTCGTCAATTCTGCTGTCCACCGCGACGAGCGCATCCGAACGTCGCCATCCGGCCTCGGGCAGTTTGTTTTCCGCGACGGTTCGAAGCTTGCCGTCGGCTGGGGCTCGTCAGTCGTCATCGACAAATACATCTTCGACGATTCGCAAACAGTCAAACAACTGAGCATCAAGGCGGCGAAGGGGACGTTCCGCTGGATCAGCGGCAGCTCGAAATCGTCCGCCTACTCGATTCTTACGCCCGCAGGCACGATCGGCGTGCGCGGCACGGCTTTCGATTTCTATGTAGGACCCAACGGCACGACGGCCATCGTGATGCTGAATGGCGCCGCACAGCTTTGCGGCCCCGGCGGCTGCCGGCAGCTCACACGGCGCTGCGACTGTGTCATTGCCACGCCCAGAGGTTCCATGACGGATGTGCGGCCCGTCAACCAGGCCGTCCTCCAGTCGCTCGGAACGGAGCGAGCGCTTCCCTTCCTTTCGGGCATTCAGGCCCTTTCAGGGATGATGGGCGGGGGCTGCGGAATGACCGCCGCCTTGCAGCGTCGCCCCGACACCCGTCAGCAGCAGGCACCCAGGATCCGCGCCCCGGAACCGCCCCCGCCCGAGAAGCCGACGCCTCAACCCGAAAAACCGGGGGAGAAACCGCGTGACCATGTGGATAAGCCGCATGACCATGCCGACAGACCGCATGATCCCGACGAGCCTAAAAAGTCAAATGATCATCATCGGGATCATCACGACAAAGGTCGAGATCATCACGACAAAGGTCGCGATAAAGCCGATCGATCCGATGGCAAGGATGGTGACAGGGATCGCGGCGAACGGAACCGCCATCGTTGAAACCTCATTCGGCCGGACGCGCTTCCTCAGAAATCGGCTCATCACGGAAATGATCCGCCCGGCGGGAAATCCGCCGGTAGAATTCCGCAAGAGCAGGGGCCATCGTTACGAACTTGTGCCTGATGGCACCGATGATCCTGCGAGTCTGCTGCGGTGAGTGCAATCGCAATGCCTCAACGAGTTGCCTGTGGAACTGCTCTAGTTCGGCAAAGTCCGGCGATTTCGCCAAGCGCTCATCCCCGACCACGGCGAATAGCCGCGTACGGCCGCTTTTCCCCTTCAGGCCGATGGTGCCCGCATCAAGTAAGGCTGAGCCCAATTGCTTCGCCGTATTCTCCGAGATCAGAATATCGAAGCCGACTTCCTTGCAGGACGATTCGATGCGCGCAGCGACGTTTACAGCATCGCCCACGGCCGAATAGTTGAAGCGCGTTTCAGCGCCCATGTTCCCGACGCAAGCAAGCCCGGTATGGATGCCGATGCCGATCCCAACCGGCTGATCCTTTCCAAAGCCGAAGGCATCGGCGGCATTCAGCGCGGCAAGGGTCTCGCGCATCGCAAGTGCGGCGCGCACCGCCTTCGTCTCGTGATCGGCAACATCGACCGGAGCATTCCAGAAAGCCATGATCGAGTCGCCGATGAATTTGTCGAGCGTACCCTCATTGGCAACGACATGGCGGCTCAGTGCATCGAGCAGCGTGTTCAGGAATCCGACGACGGCCGTCGGGGGCAGGCGCTCGCTGATTTCCGTAAAATGGCGCACATCGACAAACATGACCGTCAGTTCCCGGTCATCGCCGCCGAGCCGCAGCGCACCCGGTGTGTGCTCGATACGATAAAGGAGTGACGGTGAGAGATATTGCCCGAAGGCGCGGCGCACCTCGCGCCGCTCCCGGTCGATCACAAGGATGCGAAACGAGGTCGCTGCGAAATGCGCGATCGAGCCACTCACAATTGGCGCCAGCGGATCGAAAAGAAGTCCGGCGTAGGAGAAGCAAAGCCATGAGGCGACGAAAGCAAGCGCCGTAATCGTCAGCCCGCAGGCCAGCGCCACCGCAGGGCTGACGAAGGTCGTCAATACGACCAGAAGGCTACCCAGCGCCGCGACGGCAAATATCTCCAGGCCATCCGCCCAATCCGGCCGCGACAGATAGCGGCCGTTCAAGATCTGCTCGACGGTCTGCGCGTGCAGTGAAACGCCCGGCACGTTCTCTCCAAGCGCGGTGACACGGATATCCTGCAACCCGGCAGCCGACGTGCCGACAAAGACGATACTGCCATTGATCGCGGCGCTGACCTCCGGAGAGACGCCGTTTGCGGCAAGCACATCCCGCGCTGAGATATATCTCTCCGCCCGATCGGGGCTGACGTAGAGCCAAAGTTCGCCCGCAGCAGTCACGGGAACGACAAGGTCGCCGATCTTGGCCGATGTTATGATTCCGGGCACATCCGGTGCGCCCGCCACGACATACGTCGACGCGCCTTGTGCGACGCGCAGCGCTTCGAGGGCCAGGTTCGGATAAAACTGCTCGCCGTCTGTCAGAAAGAGGGGAATCGCACGCACGACCGGGGAAGGATTGCCGGGATTGAGGCTGATATGGCCAAGTCCGGTAGCATTCGCTTCAAAACGTGGCCGCAACGGCGTTGCGGCCTTGAGATATGGAGGCGCCGTAATAGGGCTTTCGCCGGTAAAGGCAAAGCCCGCCTTGACGGGTGGACGATATGTTCCCTCATTGGACAAGCCGAAGCCGAGCACGACAGGCTTGCCGGCCATCGCATCAGCGAAAATCTCGTCGTTATCCGGCAGTTGTGCCAGCAGCTCGGGATCAACGCCGCTTACCGTACCGACGACGGCGCGTGGCGAAAGCCGGTCAGGCTCGGCAAAGAGGATGTCAAAAGCGATCGCCGCCGCGCCCATTTCAGACAGTCTGTTGACGAGCAGAGCCAGTCTGTCCCTCGGCCACGGCCATTGACCGAATTCGCGCAGCGATGCCTCATCGATATCGATCACGCGAACCGGGAGGTTTTCGAACGGGCGCGGTGATATGCGCTGATATTCATCGAAGCTCACATCGCGGATCGAACGCAGGAACTGCGGATCGCCGGCGCGGAGGAACGTGAGCAGCGCGACGATCGCCAAACCGATGATGACGCCGATTTGCTGCGTGCGTGTCATGCCTAGATGACGTCCCCCGATGCTGCAAGCCATTCAGCAAGGAAGAACGCTACCCCGCTTTCGAAGCGAAAGCCATCTAATGATGAGGCTGGTGCGCATCATTAGAGCGAGATAGTCGTTGATCAGGGACGTGGAAATACGGCTGGGTAAACGGTGCGGGCAGACAACAGGATCAGCGCTACCGCATCGGAACCTTATTGCGTGGAAGATCTGGCGGAAGCCTTGCGCTTCCGTTTGGGTGCTGGCGGCTCGGGCTCGGCTTCCGCCTCCCGCTGCAGCCGAAGTGCTTTCAGCTTCTCCGTCTTTTTTTCACGCAGCTTTGCTTCGTCTGCAATAATGGCCCGCGCCGTATGGTCCGTCGCTTCGGCCTTGTCGCGGGCCGACATCTTCGTAGCGTTGAAGAATTGGTCCTTGCTTGCTGTCATTCGCTCCTCCCTTGAATGGTTTTGAGCAATTGGGCTGCGCCCCAAGCGGGCCTCAACGCTTGTGGACGGCCTTTTTCGGCATCGGCAGCAAGCCTTCCCGCTGCATTTGCTTGCGCGCGAGCTTCCGCTGGCGGCGAATAGCCTCGCTCTTTTCGCGGGCGCGCTTCTCGGACGGCTTTTCATAGGCGCTGCGCGCCTTCATTTCACGAAACAGACCTTCACGTTGCATCTTCTTCTTGAGAACGCGAAGAGCCTGATCAACGTTGTTATCCCTGACGAGAACTTGCAAAATCTTATCCTTTCGTTGGCAATGACGCCGCACTGTGAATGGCTGGAGACGTTACTTTCGCATCTTAGTGCTGAAAGTCTTCAGCCAAGGCCCCGTTTCGGACGTTTGAATTGGCTGAGCGTCGGCAACACCCGGCGGAGATTCGGAGGCATCGATATCAAGCGCGGTTATTCTGCGCTCGAAGTTTTCGGCTTCAAACCGGACGCGGTACTGCGCCTGGCCATGGTCGTTTGGCAAAATTCCGACGACCTCACATCGCCGGTCGGCAGCCGCAGTTCGGGTAAGGCCGGACTTTAGCACCACAAAATCACCGACTTTATAGTTCGGCTTTGGCATCACGTCACCCCTTCTAACTTCAGATGGCCGGATTGCCTAAACAAAAAGGCCGGGCGTTTCACCCGACCTCTTCCCGTCATTCAGCCTGCTGCCAGTACATCCGTGGTCAGCTGAGGCAAATGACAAATCATGCGGCCTGAAGGTTGTCCGCGGCGTTCTTGCCTGATTTTTTGTCCCGGACGAGATCGTAGCGGATCTTCTGACCGTCGGACAGCGTGCTCATGCCGGCGCGCTCCACGGCGGAAATGTGAACGAAGACGTCCGTCGAACCATCATCCGGCTGAATAAAACCAAAACCCTTGGCGCTATTGAACCACTTGACTGTGCCTGAATTCATGAACGATCTCCTTTCAATCGTTGCTTTGCCCGGAGAGACATTCCCCCGGTTCTTATCGATGTTGAGAGGAAATCTGACGGAGCGCTTCAGCGCGTGGACAAAGGTCACAAGCAATATTCGACGTGCTACATATAGGTGCATTTTCGGATAGGGCAATAGCCCATGCAGTCGCCGCCCTCCACGCCAGGCGGGATGGCGTGAGCCGCAACCGGCCTTTTTTCGCGGTAGAAAACCATATCTGTCTGGACTTCCTGCCATCGTTCTGTTATCCCGCATCACCAATCGCAAGGCTCCGGCCGCGCGAACAATATTTTTTTGCCTCTGGCGCTGCGCCGCCGCTGGCGTCAACCAAAACCAAAGGAACGTGATTCTCGTGCAGGTACTCGTCCGCGATAACAATGTCGATCAGGCTCTCCGCGCTCTCAAGAAGAAGATGCAGCGCGAAGGCATTTTCCGCGAAATGAAGATGCGCGATTACTACGAAAAGCCGTCGCAGAAGCGCGCTCGCGAGAAGGCCGAAGCCGTTCGCCGCGTTCGCAAGCTGGCTCGCAAGCGGGCGCAGCGCGAAGGTCTGGTCGCACGCTAAGCGGTACCGTCGTTATTTCGACGTTTTCAGATGCATGTTGGCGGGGGCGATTACGTGTCGCCGCCGCCTTTTTAATTTGCCGCTGAGAGATCGCATATCCGATTGCCCCCGGATATGACGCATGGGGAAAGCGCACAAATGATTGATTCCTTGCTCACCTCGCCTCGGTCCTTGACTGCACCGAAGGCGGCGTTGCTACCAGTGTTCGCGGTTTTCGCCGCAATCGCACTTGCCGGCTGCCAGACCGATAACGCTTCCGATGCCGTGATCCGCATCGACAAGGCTCAGGGCTCCCAAGAGAACATCGCCTCGCTGACCTCGGTGATCAACGCCAATCCCAAGGATCCTGAAGGCTACAATGTTCGAGGTTCAGCCTATGGTCGCGCCGGCCAGTTCAAGGCCGCACTGAACGATTTCAATACGGCTCTGCAGATCAATCCACGCTTCTTTCAGGCCTATGCCAACCGCGCGCTCGTCTATCGCAACATGGGGCAGCAGCAGCAGGCGATCGCCGACTACAACACGGCGCTTCAGATCAACCCGAGCTACGACGTCGCCTATATCGGCCGGGGCAATGTTTACCGCCAGGCCGGCCAGGATGATGCCGCATTCAACGATTTCGGCCGCGCCATCCAGCTCGGCACGACCGATGGCCGCGCCTATCACAATCGCGGCCTGATTTACCAGAAGCGCAATGAACAGGACAAGGCGATCGACGACTTCTCGAAGGCGATCTCGCTCGCTCCGAATTCACCCGAGCCCTACAATGGCCGCGGCATCTCCTATATCGCGCTGAATGACGACGACAACGCCTTCGCCGATTTCAATCACGCGATCGAGCTTAACGGCAACATTGCCGAGTCCTGGGCCAACCAGGCGCTCGTCTATGAGCGCCGCGGCGACAAAGCCAAGGCCGCTCGCTCTTATCGTCACGCAGTCGCTCTCGATCCTAAATACCAGCCGGCCCGCGACGGCCTTGCCCGTGTCGGGGCAGCCACCAGCGGCTAATATCGGCGGTTGATGGAGAACACGGCGATGGGGACGAAACAGCATGTGATCGTCGTCGGCGCTGGTATCATTGGTGCGTCAATCGCCTGGCATCTCACGAAAGCCGGTGCCAGTGCGACGGTCGTCGCAGAGGAAACCGGCGGCGTCGCGACCCCCAATTCCTTCGCCTGGATCAATGCAAGCTGGGGCAATCCGGAGTTCTATTTCCATTTCCGGCGTCGATCGATGGGTGAATGGAAGCGGCTCGCCGCCGAGCTTCCCGGCCTGCCGCTCTCCTGGTGCGGCAGCATTTGTTGGGACCTGCCCGCCGATCGATTGGAGGCTTACGCGAAGGAACATAGTGGCTGGGGTTACGGAATCGAGCGGCTCGGCAGCAGAGAGATCTCCGCCCGCGAGCCCTATCTTCGCAATCCGCCCGATTTTGCCGTTGCCGTGGCGGAGGAAGGGGTCGTCGAACCCCTCGCAGCAGCGCGGATGATGCTCGCCGACGCGGAGGCCGGTGGCGCGAAATTCGTGACTGCCGCCGTCAGCGGCCTGATCCGCAGCGGCGAGCGCATCACCGGCGTCGTCACTTCGGCAGGGATGATCGAAGCGGATCACGTTGTATTGGCCGGCGGTAGCGGCACTGTGGCGCTGGCAGCCAGCGCCGGCATCAGGGTGCCGGTCAAGTCCGTGCCCAGTTTCATCGTCCATTCACGTCCCTTCGAGCGACGACTGAACGGTCTGGTCATCATACCCGGCTTGGAGATGCGCCAGACGGACGAGGGGCGGCTCGTTGGCTGCAGCAGCCATCAACAGGACCAGGAGCCGGGCGAACAGGCCGAGGATATTTTCTCGCGCCTAAAAGGCATGCTCGCCGGCGCCGAGGGCCTGAAAATGGAGTACGCGGCAATAGGCTATCGCCCTATCCCAGAAGACGGTTTCCCGATTATCGGCAGCTGCGGCTTTGGCGGCCTCTATGTCGCGGTCATGCATTCTGGCGTAACGCTCGCGCCGCTGGTTGGCATGCTTACAGCAAACGAGATTCTGTCAGGCCAGATCGACGCCAGCCTTGCCCCGTTCCGGCTCTCCCGGTTCGCCTGACGGAGCATTTGTACGATAGATTACAATTGCCTAGCTCGGCAGCTTTAGTGTGTTGCAACCAGCGCTCGCTCCCCCTAACATGGCCGTGCTCCGATAGTAGGCTATCGGAAAATGCGACCATGTTTAGGGCACCGGGGGCGGCGATGCAGTTTTTTGCTATCGTACCTGTTTGCGAAAAGCGTAACGAGCAACTCGCTTTCGAAAGCTTGCAAAGATTGCGCCGATGAATCTGCGCGGGCGGTTGTTTCCCAAGGCGTCGATCGGCACCTACCTCATCGCAATGGCGGTCTCGATCGCCGTGCCTATCTTCGCGTTTGTCGCCCTCTTGCTTCTGCAGCTCGAGGACAATCAACGCACGACGCTCAGACGCGAAACTGCGCAGGACGCGTTGACCCTCTCCCGCGTGATCGACCGGCAGCTGCAGGATATGGCAACGACCCTTCGGCTGCTGTCGACCTCCCCTGAGCTCGAGAACAACGACTTCGCTTCGTTTCATCAACGCACCGAAACAGCCCTGCGCGGCGACACGGTCTACGTGATCGCCGTTGATAGAAGCGGTCAGCAACTTCTGAACACGCGCCGCGACTTCGGCATGCCGCTCAGCAAGATCGCAAACATGCCTGCGCTGGAATCGGCCCTCAAATCGGGCCGCATCGAGGCGTCCGATGTCTTCAAGGGCGCGACGAGCGGTGAATGGGTTTACAACGTCACGATGCCGCTCGACGCTGGTAAGGTTGCGGCGCTGATCGTCACGCAAAATGCCAAGGATCTCGCCAAACTTGTCACGACCCAGGAGCTTGCATCCGGCTGGTCCGCAGCGGTCATCGATCAGGCCGGTCACGTCGTGGCCTCAAGCGGCCTTGCAAGCATCGCTCCTGGGACGCCCTTCGACCCACGCATCCTGCCATCGCTTACAGCCTCAAGCGGCGTCTTCGAGGACAAGACCATTCTGCCTGATCAGCTCCTGGGTTATGCACAAATTTTTGGTTGGTCCTGGAAAACGGTGGTCTGGGGACCTGTTTCTACGGCGCAGGCATCGATACTCACGACATGGCGCTTCCTGATCATCGGCGGCATCGCGCTCCTTTTGGTCGCCGTGCTTGCAGCCTATGCCGTAGCGCGGCAGGTGCGCACCACAATTCGCGACATTGCCGACATGGCAAACCGGATGGGCCAGGGCGATATCGTTGCGCCGATTGATACTGCGGTTATCGAGGCGAACCAGGTGGCCGTCGCGCTATCCAACGCCTCCTTCGATCGAAGCCAGACGGAAGACCGGCTGCATTTCATCATGCACGAGCTGATCCATCGCACAAAGAACCTGCTGTCTTTGGCGCAGGCAATGATGCGCCAGCTCGCCAAACAGGCTGACAGTGTCGAGAATTTCCAAACTGCCGTTTCCCATCGTCTCGATGGGCTCGCCCGCTCGATAGAGCTTTTGACGAGCGAGCAATGGTCAGGGGCGTCGCTCCGTCGGGTCATCGATATTCATCTGCAGGCCTTCCCGCAGGCGGCCGAACAGATCGAGATTTGCGGCGAGGATTTTGTCGTCAAGCCTGAGGCAGTCCAGAATCTCGGCTTGGCGCTCCACGAACTGGCAACCAATTCTGTGAAATATGGCGCGCTTTCCGTTCCGCACGGCCGGGTCTCCTTTTCCTGGACCAAGATTCCCGTCGAGGACCAGCCCGAGCTTATGCTGCGCTTCGTTTGGGAAGAGCGGAACGGCCCCGCAGTCGTTGCACCGTCTCAGTCCGGATTCGGTACCACCGTGATCAAGATACATGCCGCTGCCGCCTTTCGCGGCACGGTTGAGGTGGACTACCTGCCGAAAGGCCTGATCTGGACGCTCACTGCTCTTCTCAGCACGCTCGAGCGCAAATGACGCCGTCGGCGCGGAGCCAGCGGCAGCTATCTGGCAAGTCCCCGGAGATGCAAAGGGCTGCACAGGCGAAAACAAAGGGCGCGGCGTAAGCCGCGCCCTCATTCTGATCGAGCATTCGCAGCTGAGTGGTACTCAGTGATTGATCGCCTTGTTGATCTCCTCGGTGACCTTTTTCGCGTCGCCGAGCAGCATCATCGTGCCGTCCTTGTAGAACAGCGTGTTATCGATGCCGGCATAGCCGGAGCCCAGAGAACGCTTGACGAAGAGGCAGGTCTTGGCCTTATCGACGTCGAGAATCGGCATGCCGTAGATCGGCGAGGTCTTGTCGTCGCGGGCAGCTGGATTGGTCACGTCGTTGGCGCCGATAACATAGGCGACATCGGCCTGCGCGAACTCCGAGTTGATGTCTTCGAGTTCAAACACCTCGTCGTAAGGCACGTTCGCTTCGGCCAGCAGCACGTTCATGTGACCGGGCATGCGGCCCGCGACCGGATGAATTGCGTATTTGACCTCGACACCGGCCTTCTTCAGGTTGTCGGCGAGCTCGCGAAGCGCGTGCTGTGCCTGGGCGACAGCCATGCCGTAACCCGGCACGATGATGACCTTGGAGGCATTCGCCATCAGATAAGCGGCATCTTCCGCCGAGCCGAGCTTGACTGTCTTGTCGGAATTGTCGGCACCGCCCGCTGCCGTCTCACCGCCGAAGCCGCCGAGGATGACGGAGATGAACGAGCGGTTCATACCCTTGCACATGATATAGGACAGGATGGCGCCCGAAGAGCCCACCAGCGCGCCGGTAATGATCAGCGCGAGGTTACCGAGCGTAAAGCCGATGCCGGCGGCGGCCCAGCCTGAATAGGAATTCAGCATTGAGACGACGACCGGCATGTCGGCGCCACCGATCGGCACGATCAGCAGCACGCCGAGTGCCAGCGAGAGCGCCACGACCGCCCAGAAATCGAAATGGCTTTCCGTAGCAGCGAGCCCGACAATAAAGAGCACGATCAACGCCAGCAGTGCGATGTTGATGATGTGCCGGAACGGCAGGAGGATCGGCTTGCCGGACATGCGGCCGTCAAGCTTCAGGAAGGCGATAATCGACCCGGTAAAGGTAAGGGCACCGATCGCAACGCCGATCGCCATTTCTATGCGCGCTTCGGTGTGGATTTCTCCGATATTGCCGATCCCGAAGGAAGACGGCGTATAGAGCGCAGAAGCGGCTACCAGGACGGCGGCGAGGCCGACGAGAGAATGGAAGCCGGCGACCAGTTGCGGCATCGAGGTCATCGGGATGACGCGGGCGATATAGGCGCCTGCGCCGCCGCCAATCGCCAGACCGAGCACGATCAGCACGAAACCGATGAAGGATGGCGTCGCCAGCACCAGCGTCGTGAGGATCGCGATCCCCATGCCGATCATGCCGTAGAGATTGCCCTTGCGGCTCGTCGCCGGGTGAGAAAGGCCGCGGAGCGCCAGGATGAAAAGCACGCCGGAGACAAGGTAAAGGAAAGCTGCGATATTGGTCATTCGTCCGGCCTCACTTGTCCTTCTTGCGGTACATCGCCAGCATGCGCTGCGTGACGAGGAAGCCACCGAAGATGTTGACCGAGACAAGAACCAACGCGACGAATCCGAAGCCGGTCGCAAGCCCGCTTGCCGAAATACCGACCGCAAGCAGCGCGCCGACGACGATGACCGAGGAGATGGCGTTGGTCACCGCCATCAGCGGCGTGTGCAACGCCGGCGTCACAGACCAGACGACGTAATAGCCGACGAAGATCGCCAGCACGAAGATCGCCAACTGGAAAACGAAGGGATCAATCGCGCCCCCCGTTGCGGCACTTGCGGCCTCCGGGGCTTGCGCGGCGGCAGTGACGACCGCGGTGACCGCCTGATCGAGCTGCTCCAGCGCTTTGTCCATTGCTTCACTGGCCATCAGCTATCCTCCTTCTTCGCACCGCCGAATGCCGGATGCACCACGTCGCCCGCATAGGTCAGCATTGTCGCCTTGATGAGTTCATCGTCGAGGTTCAGGACAACGCTTTTCGTTTCCTTGTTGACCATGGTCTCGAGGAAGGTGACGAGGTTTCTGGCATAAAGCGCCGAAGCGCTTGACGCCACTCGGCCCGGCATATTGGCAAAGCCGATCACCTTGACGCCTCCGACATCGGTAATTTCGTCTGCAACCGCACCCTCGATATTGCCGCCGAACTCGACCGCCAGGTCGACGACAACCGCGCCGGGCTTCATCGACTTTAGCATCTCGCTCGAAACGAGCCTGGGCGCTGGCCGCCCGGGGATAAGCGCAGTCGTGATGACGATGTCCTGCTTGGCGATGTGATCGGCAACGAGTGCCGCCTGCTTCGCCTGATAGTCCTTGGACATTTCCTTGGCATAGCCCCCGGCGGTTTCGGCCGCCTTGAACTCGTCGTCCTCCACGGCGATGAACTTGGCGCCGAGCGAGGCCACCTGCTCCTTGGCAGCGGGGCGAACGTCGGTGGCGGAGACAGAAGCACCGAGACGTCGCGCGGTCGCGATCGCCTGAAGGCCAGCGACGCCAGCACCCATGACGAAGACCTTGGCTGCCGGGACAGTCCCTGCCGCCGTCATCATCATCGGCATGGCACGGTCATATGCCGCTGCCGCTTCGATGACGGCCTGATAGCCTGCCAGGTTGGCCTGCGAGGAAAGGACGTCCATCGACTGCGCGCGGGTGATGCGCGGCATCAGCTCCATGGCGAAGGCGGAAAGGCCGGCTTTCGCCATGCCGGCGATCGCTTCGTCGTTTCCATAGGGGTCCATGATGGCGATAACGACTGCACCGCTCTTGTAGCCTGTGATTTCTGCCGCGGTGGGACGGCGAACTTTCAGCACCACATCGGCAGAGGCCGCATCGCTTGCCAATCCGATCCGCGCGCCGGCAGCTTCGAATTCGCTATCCGGTATGCGCGATAGATCTCCAGCGCCTGCCTCGACGACAACGTCGAAGCCGAGATTTTTTATTTTCCTGACAGTTTCGACAGAGGCCGCAACACGCGCCTCGGAACCGGTCGATTCTCTTGCAATGAAAACAATATTGCCCAACTGCCCTCCTCCGGGTCAGCCAGACCGCCGCGCTGTCTCACGCTTAGGCCAAGCACCTATCAAGAATTTGGAAATGCCGCTTCTGCCGCGCGGTCAGCGCAGCAGGAAGACGCCGGCAATAAGAATGATGAGGAATACCAGGAGCCCGCCCAGAAGGCCGCCGCCGGTGAAAAAGCCGACCGTCATGCCAAGCAGCAGGGCAATGATAGCCAGGGAGCCGAACTTCGCGGCCGCAAGGAACAGGTTGTAGGTTGCCTCGTGTTCTTTGTAGTCCATCGGTGCGCCAACTTCGGCGGGTCCCGTGTGCTCTTCGGCCATCTATCTCATCTCCCTCCAATGCCCCTCGCATGCGTGATGCGTGCCAGCTGAATGCCATGATCCCCTGGCCATTGCGAGCGGGCTAATCCCATTCAGGCCTTACACAAAGCTTGGGAGAAGCGCAATGGATCGGAGTATCGCAGAATCCCGACTTTTTGCCTTTCCCCAGCGGAGAGGAGCGCATGAGACAACTCTCAAAGCGGCAGATCGGTGCCGAGCTCGCCTTCCGGCACGTAACGCGCCGTGGGAATGATGTTGAGCGGCGGCAGCGTGGCCGCGGGATTGCGGGAGAACATCATTCGCTGTTCGCTGGCGCTCGACATGAAGAAGGGATAGCGTGTCAGAAGTTTGCGGCCAACCTCGATGACGTTGGTCGCCATAAGAGTCAGTTCGAAGCCGTACGTCTCCGTCATGCGGCTTTCCACTACGGTATCCGCATAGAAAACGCGCTTGTAAAAGGCGGCGTGGGCGGGGCGCACATGCTGCAGCACGCGACTGGCGCGAAAATGTGCCGCCGCTACGATGTTTGGTCGAAGGGTCAGATACGGAATCCAAGGCATATCGGCTGCGACTTCCGGATCGGCTGCAAACCGTGCGGGGTCGATGAGAGTCATGCCTGCATCGAGGAAGGCGTCGATTTCGGCTGGAAAGACGCCGCTCGACTGCGAAATGCGATGATCCGGCGTCACATAGTGAATCCGGATCGTACTCACCAGCTCTTCATAATAATACAATCCGAAGACGTAGGCGTGGCTATCGAAATCCACGTCATCGATCATGCTTTTCGCCGCTACCGGAAGTACTTCGCGGGCTTTGTAAGCCTTATAGCGCAGGCGTTCGACGGCTTCCATGTCCTCAGTGTTTTCGACACGCCGGTATTCGACATGATCCAGGATTTCCAAAAGCTTTTGTGAAAAATCACTGACCTTGAGGCTGTCACCCATAATGATTAATTCCCTGTTAACGGGTTATTAATCATATGAAGCGGGTACATGCACAAGAGAAAGAGACAACTCGCGTTAAATTTGAGCCATTAAGGTTAACGGCGCCGGACCGACGGAAGGCAGGCGCGCCAACCGGCTGATTGCGTCAGGCAACTTTTGCGCGGCGGCGCTGCATGCTGCTGCGACGGCTCGTGAGATTCTGGGACAGGATGACGATATCCTGCGAAGGCACCGGCGGAGAGAAGACATAGCCCTGCACGAGATCCGCGCTGCGATGCTTATTGAGAAGCGCAAGCTGCTCCTGCGTTTCGACGCCTTCGATGACGATCTTGAGGCCGAGTTCACGGGCTAGATTGACAGTTCCACGCAGAAGCTTCAACCGGCGCGTGTCCTCGCCAATGTTGCGCACGAATGAGCGATCGATTTTCACGATATCGAGCGGTAGCGTGTCGAGATAGCTGAGGCTGGAGAAGCCGGTTCCGAAATCGTCGATCGCAATGGTGATGCCGTGCGCCCGCAGCTCCGCCAGGATCGCCCGCACGGCCGCCGGCTCGTCGATCAGGCAGCTCTCGGTGATTTCCAAATGCAGCCGTGACGCGGCCAGCCCCGAATGCGCGAGCGCTTCCGAAACGACGGTCAGAATGTCCGAATCGCGCAGATCGCGGGCGGAGAGGTTTACTGACACCGCGATATGCTCCGGCCACGTCATGCATTCACTGCAGGCTTTGAAGAGCACAAAGCGGGTAATCGCGGAAATGATCCCCATTTCTTCGGCAAGGCGGATAAAGGCATCGGGCGGGATGGAACCCTTTTCCGGATGCACCCAGCGGGCCAGGGCCTCGGCAGATTCAATGCGCGTGCCATCTGCCTTGAACATCGGCTGGAAGACAAGGTGCAACGCATCGGCAGCCACGGCCTCGCGCAGGTCGGCCTTGAGCTTCTGCTGCTCGATGTAGCGGCCATCCATCTCGCGCTCGAACCCGGTAATGCCGCCATTGAGCCGCGACTTGCTTTCGGACAGCGCAAGGTCGGCCTTGACACTCCATTCGTCCATGGCAAAGGCGTTGCTTTCCAGAATTGCATAGCCGGCGCTGAGCGACACGAGGAAAGTGACCTCGTCGGCCTCATACTGCCCCTGGATCGCCGAATGCAGCTTGCGGATCTCGATATCCAGGGCCTCCTCGTCATTCGCATGCGGGAAGAAGAGGATGAACTGATCGCCCATCAGACGACCGACAATTGCGTTGCCGGCCATCTCCTTGATCCGCGCGGCAATGGTGCAGAGCAGGTGGTCCCCGGTGACGTGGCCGCGCATGTCGTTGACATGCTTGAACTCGTCGATGTCGAGGATCATGAAGCCGAGAGGGCCGGTCTTCTTGGAATGCTTCGCGAGATAGTCCTGCACCAGCTGGCCGAAATATTCGCGGTTCGGCAGGCCGGTCAGCGCATCGAAACGCACCATATGCAGAATCTTTTGCTCCGCCTTAACGCGGCTCGATACGTCCTCGAAGATCAACACGGCGCCGCCATCGGCACGGCGTTTCGCTGAGAATTCCAGCGAAAGGCTCTCAGGAAAATGGATCAGCGTGCGCGACAGACTGCCTTCGGCAACCTGCGTCAGCTGCCGCAGAATCAATTCCGGCTGGGAGGCATCCATGAAGCTGTAGCGGGCGCCGTAGCGTAGAACGGCGCCAAGGTCGCGATCTTTCAACCGGTCCGGATCCCCGATCTTCAACAGCTCGTGGGCCTTGCGGTTGATCACCTGGATGCGGTTCGACGCATCGACCATGACCAGGCCATGAGGCATATTATTGAGCGCAGTATCGAAGCGGTCGGCGATCTGCGAAATCTGCCGGTGGGCGATGACGTTTTCATAAAGGAATTCGCGCACCCCGTTTGCCATTGCGCGTGTCGTCAGGCCGAAAGGAATGAGAAAAGCTGAGAGAATGGCGCGATAGAAATCGAGCGCCATCAGACTGCAGACGATCATCGGCAGACAACAGGCAAGCGTCTGCAAATCAATCGCCTTCTGCGAGCCGTAGTTGCGGCCGACGACCGAAACCATCGAGGCCATCGTCACCGCAATGCAGGCGAGTTCGGCAAAAGGATCCCCTAGAATGAAGAGCGCATAGCCGCTGCCGATACCGAGTATGGCGGCCGTCGAGGTCGCACCAGCGACATAGACCGTTTCCCACCATTCGATTTTCGCGCGTGTCAGTTCCTCTTTGTCAATCTTGTCGAAGATGCGGAAAGTGAGCATCCGTCCGGCGAAGGTCACCACAAAGGCCAGGGATAAGAGGACGTAGAGCACAGCACCTGTTTTGGCAGCGACTGCCATAAAGGCAATGACATGCACAAAGACGCCGGCAAGCAGCGTCAGTCGGTTCCCGAAAAGGGAACTCACAAACGACAGATACACATCCGTAGGAACCCGGTTCGGGTTATGTGGCTTCATCCATACTTTCCCTGTGCGTTCGGATTATACGGAAAACCCTTTAAGAATTGCTTGCCCTTACACTCCCAATTTGGTCGTTTTTTCTAAAATCTAAACGTGAATTGTATCACATCACAACCACATATGGCCGTCTGTCAAAGTTTTGGAAAAATTTGGCACAGGATTGCACCCCTCTACGACTAAAATCCTAGAAGGGCTTTTATTCTTTCAATTTCCGGGACCGTGGTTTACACAAATTTCCAAAGACGAGAACTTGCCGCAAAGGCAATATAAGGGGAATGAAGGCATGCCGGCGTTTCTGGGCGTCAGCCGGCTGATCGACAGCGTCAGCCAATTCATAGGCAAGATTGCCGACTATATGGTACTCCTCTGCTGCTTAATCAGCGCAGGAAACGCCATCGTCCGTTACCTCTTCAACTATAGCTCAAATGGGTGGCTGGAGATCCAGTGGTATCTGTTTGCCTATATCGTCGTGCTCGGCGCCGCCCATGCTCTCCGCAACAACGAGCATGTACGGGTCGACGTTATCTATGGATCGGTTTCCGAGAGAGCCAGAATCTGGATCGACATCATCGGCCTGGCCGTTTTTCTGATCCCGGCATGCTTTTTCCTGGCCTTCTTGTGCTGGCCCTTTTTCGTCATCGCCTACCAGCAGGGTGAGGTGTCGTCCAATGCAGGCGGGCTCATCCGGTGGCCGGTCAAGCTTATGCTTTTCGCGGGCTTCGCGCTCCTGGTGCTTCAGGGCATTTCCGAACTGATCAAGAGGATCGCCGCGTTGAACGGCTTGATCCAACTCGACACAAAATACGAAAAGCCCCTGCAATAAGACTCTCCGGGAGGAACGGACGTGTTCGACTTCGGTATCATTCCGCCGGCGATGTTCTTGGGCATGATCATTTTCATGCTGTATGGCTTTCCGGTCGCCTTTTCGCTTGCCGCGGTGGGTCTTTTCTTCGGCATCATCGGCATAGCAACAGGCCATTTCAGCGAGGCATTTCTGCAGGCTTTGCCGCTTCGCATCTTCGGCATCGTCTCAAACGATCTACTGCTCGCCATCCCCTTCTTCACGTTCATGGGAGCAATTCTGGAGCGATGCGGATTGGCAGAGGACCTTCTTGAAGGAACCGGCAAGCTGTTCGGCGCCGTTCCTGGCGGTCTTGCTTATGCTGTCATCGTCGTCGGCGCCATTCTCGGCGCCATCACCGGCACGGTCGCTGCATCGGTCATCACAATGGGTGTCATCTCCTTGCCAATCATGCTGCGTTACGGCTACAGCCCGCGGGTGGCAACCGGTGTCATCGCCGCGTCGGGCACGATCACCCAGGTCATTCCGCCCTCGCTCGTCCTCGTCGTTCTGGCGGACCAGCTCGGCAAGTCGGTCGGCGACATGTATCTCGGTGCTATCGGTCCTTCGATCCTCCAGATCGCAATCTTCCTAGGCTTTATCCTGCTCCTGTCGATCTTCCGGCCAGAAACGGTGCCGCCGCTGCCGAAGGAGGTCCGAGGCGACCTCAACTGGTCGCTCTTGATGAGAGTGCTCGCCGGCATGGTGCCATCGATCGTCCTCATCTTCCTCGTCCTCGGCACGATCTTCATGGGTCTTGCGACGCCAACGGAAGCCGGCGCTCTGGGCGTCGTCGGCGCGATGGCGCTTGCCGCTTTGCATCGTCGTCTGACCTGGCCGTTGATTCGCCAGGCAATGACATCGACGATGCACATCACGACGATGGTGGTGATGATCCTGATCGGCTCCACGTGCTTCAGCCTCGTCTTCCAGGGGATGGATGGCTCTCGCTGGATCGAGCACATGCTCTCCGGCATCCCCGGCGGCCCGGTCGGCTTCCTGATCTTCGTCAACATCTTCATCTTCATCCTCGCCTTCTTCCTCGATTTCTTCGAGATCGCCTTTATTGTCATCCCGATGCTGGCGCCCGTCGCCTCGGCTCTCGGCATTGATCTCATCTGGTTCGGTGTGCTGATCTGTGTGAACATGCAGACGAGCTTCATGCATCCGCCCTTCGGCTTCGCGCTCTTCTATCTGCGCTCCATTGCCAGCCGCGATGTAAAGACGCGAGATATCTACATGGGCGCGATTCCGTGGGTGGTCATGCAGCTCATCCTCGTCGCGATCATTATATTCTGGCCGCAATCCGTTACCTACTGGCTGAACAAGGGTCCGGCCGTCGATCTCAACACGATCAAGATCGAAGTACCCGGTTTCGGGGATAACCAGCTTTCGCTGCCGCCGATCGGCGCGCCTGGCGGCGGCAACGGCTCGCCGCAGCTTCCCGGCCTTACCCTGCCGCCGCTGGGGGGCCTGCCCGGTCAGCAACCGGCACCTGCAACAGCTCCGCCGGCCAACCCGGCGCAACCGGCTCCGCCGCCCGACCTCAGCCAGCCGCCGACGATCAAGTAGAGGCAAAAAGAAAAACCCCGGATGAAAATCCGGAGTTCCTTGCCTGGTAATGCGATGAAACGTCTGACGAAGGCCCGTTGGAGTAGAGCCTTAGAGTTTGCCCGACCGCTGCTGGATCATCATGAAGGTGTCGAAAGTGTATTCCGAGAGCTGCATCCACAGGTAAGCGTCGCGCTTGAACGCGGTCTGATCGTCGTAGATCTTCTTGAAATACGGGTTCGAAGCGGAGATCTCCTTGTAGAGATCCATCGCGGACTGGAAGCAGGCTTCCAGGATCTCCTGGCTGAAAGGACGCAGCGTCGCTCCCTCGGCCACCAGCTGCTTCAGCGCTCCCGGGTTCTTCATATCGTATTTCGCCAGCATGTTGGTGTTGGCGAAGGCGCAGGCATCGTTCAGGGCGGCCTGATAGTGCTTCGGCAGGCTGCTCCACTTTTCGAGATTGAACATACCATGGACCGTCGGGCCGCCTTCCCACCAGCCCGGATAGTAGTAGTACTTCGCGACCTTGTGGAAGCCGAGCTTCAGGTCGTCGTAGGGGCCGACGAACTCCGCGGCATCGATCGTGCCCTTTTCAAGCGCCGGATAGATATCGCCGCCACCGATCTGCTGCGGGATGACGCCGAGCTTGGACATGACCTGCCCGGCAATGCCCGCGATGCGCATCTTGACGCCCTTGAGATCGTCCAGCGTATTGATTTCCTTACGGAACCAGCCACCCATCTGCGCGCCGGTATTACCGGCCGGAAGGCCGTATATCCCCTGCGTGGCAAAGAATTCGTTCATCAACGTGTTGCCGTTGCCCTGATAATACCAGGCATTCGTCAGGCGGCTGTTGAGGCCGAACGGAATGGCCGTACCGATGGCATAGGTCGGATCCTTGCCAACGAAATAATAGGAGGTGGTGTGGGCTGCCTCTACCGTACCGGAGGTCACCGCATCGACTGCCTGCAGTGCCGGGACGATCTCTCCAGCCGCGAAAGGCTGAATCGTGAAATTGCCGCCGGTGGAAGCAGAAACATGCTTGGCGATGTCTTCCGCGCCGCCATAGATCGTGTCCAGGCTCTTCGGGAATGAAGAGGTCATGCGCCACGAAATTTTCGGATTTTCCTGCGCGATAGCCGGTGCGGCCAGTGCGCTTGCCGCAACGACACCTGCGCCCGCAGTTCCAGCTTTCTTGATAAACGATCGACGATCCATCAAAACCTCCCGTATAGATGGTGCTGCGGTCATTCTTCCCTACCCCCGCGGCAATGGGCGCGAGCTAAGCATGTGACCGCCTGCGTTTCAAGCTTTAGTCTATGAGACTTTGGCATCACGGCAGCAATTTGGCAGGCGCGGTGTTTGCTTCCAAAATCAGCGGTTTAGCGGGATTCCGCCTTCGAGTGCTCCCACTTGCCGTAAATGGGCCTGTTGTTGCGCTGGGAAGTTGACTTTGGTGCGGACTTCGGCTCTCACAATAGACAAAATGGATTGTTCAACGGACTAAAAATGACCAAGCCGATTGTCGCCGTTCCCGCTGATATCCGAACCTTTGACGGCACCGATTGGCATGCCGTCCAGCATCAATATGTGCGTGCGGCGCTGAACGCGGCGGGCGTCATGGCCTTCATCATCCCTGCCTTCGAGGCGGGATATGACGCGGATGCGATCCTCGATCGCGTCGACGGCCTGCTCGTCTCCGGCTCCGCAAGCAATGTTCATCCGTCGCTCTATGGTGCCGAAGCGCGCGAAAGCGATGGGCCCTTCGATCCCGCGCGTGACGCAACCGCCCTGCCCCTCATCCGCCGCGCGATCGACCGCGCCGTGCCGATGCTGGCAATCTGCCGCGGCATACAGGAGCTGAACGTTGCACTCGGCGGTTCACTTGCCAGCGAAATCCACGAGCAGGACGGCATTTGGGATCATCGCAAGCCGGCGGATGTCGATCGGGACGGCATGTATGCGATCCGCCAGAGCGTTTTCGTCAAGGAGGGGTCCTGTATCGCAGGCATCATTGGTCCCGGTGAAATCCAGGTGAACTCGCTGCACCGCCAGGCGATCGCCAAGACCGCGCCACGGCTGCAGGTGGAGGCAATCGCTGAGGACGGAACGATCGAGGCTGTGTCCGTGATCGATGCCAAGGCTTTCGCCGTCGGCGTGCAGTGGCATCCAGAATACTGGGCCGAGACCGACAAGGCCTCGAACCAGATTTTCGCAGCGTTCGGAGAGGCGGTGCGGGAATATGCGGCCGGCAGGCAGCAGCAACCGGCCGCAACCAAGCAATCAGCGCTTTGACGGCGTCTCCGGCACCGGCGTCAGCGCCGCGCCTTTCTCGAACCACGCGATGAGGTTGTCTGCAACGAGAGCGGCCATGGCATTACGCGTCGGGATCGAGGCCGAGGCGACGTGCGGCAGCAGCACAACATTCGGCATGCTCAGCAGCTCGGCTGGAACCACCGGCTCGTCGTAAAAGACATCGAGGCCCGCCGCACCCAGCGCACCGCTTTTCAACGCCGAAACGAGGGCTGCCTCGTCCACCGTCCAGCCACGGCCGATATTGATGAGAACGCCGCCAGCACCGAGCGCCGAAAGTATCTCCGCATCGATCGTCTTGTGAGTATGCGGCGTCTTCGGAACGATCGCGATCAATGTATCGACGGCGTGAGCGAGGCCTTTCAGCGTCGGATGGTAATCGTAAGCGATGTCCGGATTTCTGTTGCGCGTGTGATAGCTGATCTTCACCTTGAAGGGCTCAAGCCGCTTGGCGATCTCCTGGCCGATGCGACCGAGGCCGTAGAGACCGACATGCCGGCCTTTCAAGGAAAAGCGGGACAGCGGGTAGGCAGCACCCGGCTTCCAGTGGCCCTCGCGCAGCCAGTTTTCCGCCCGCGGCAGCTCGCGGATCGTGTTGAGCAGCAGACCGACCGCGGTATCGGCGACCTCGTCGTTCAGCACATCCGGCGTGTTGGTGACGATGATGCCTTTTTCCGCGGCGTGCTTGACGTCCACCGCGTCATAACCGACCCCGAAGCTTGCGATCACTTCGAGCTTGGGCAGTTGATCCATCCATTTACCAGGGAACGCCCCGCTGACGGCTGCCCCGCGAACACGGCTTGCGGTTTCCGCATCGAGCTTGAGCGTCTCCTCGCCTTCGACGGCGATGACCTCGAAACGGTCCCTCAAGGCCGAAAGCACACGCTCGTGTATCTTCCCGGGAACGAGAATGGCAATGCGGGGCATAGCTTTTCCTCTGTCTTACTGGCGGGCTCTGTAAGGGCTGGTCGACTGGCGGATGCGCATTTCCGGCTTGATGAGATGAATGCCATCCGGTTCGTGGCTTCCGGCTAAGCGATCGAGAAGGGCTCGGGCGGCAAGCCGGCCGACTTCCGCCTGCCCGTTCCACACCGTCGTCAGCGCCGGCGTCGAAAGGGAGGCTTCCTCAAGGTCGTCATAGCCTGTGACCGATATGTCCTTACCCGGCACAAGACCGGCGCGGGCAATACCGTTCATGAGACCGATGGCAACAAGGTCGTTCCAGCAGACGGCGGCAGTCGGCTTCTGCGGCAGCGACAGAAAGTGGACCGCCGCCTCGAATCCGCCCTGCATCGAGCGCGGACCGGGAATGCGCAGGTTAGGATCGACTTCGATCTCCGCCTTGCGCAATGCGTTGACGTAACCCTGGTAACGGTCACGGCCAGTCGAGGTCTGATCCGTCCCGCCGATCATGGCAATCGTCCGGTGGCCGAGGCCGATCAGGTGATTAGTCGCGAGCGAAATGCCATAGCTGTCGTCACCGCGATAGGTCGGCAGGGCGGACCCTTCCATCGAGCGGGCGACGAGGATCGCGGGCATGCCGTTGTCTTCGGCAAGCTGCATATCTTCGAGCGGTGTCCCGATCGCCGGCGACATGATGACGCCGTCACCGCCGAGCTGCAGCAGCGTCTCGATGAAGGTGCGTTGCTTCTCCACTGAGTCGTAGTGGTTGGACAGAATGAAGGTATGGCGGCTGCGATCGAGCTCGCTTTCGATCGCCTTCAGGATTTCGCCGTAGAACGGGTTCATGATGTCGTGCACGACGACGCCGACGATACCCGAGCGAGATGTTCGCAGACTGGCAGCACGACGGTTATAGATGTAACCCAGCGTGCGCGCCTGTTCCTTGATCTTTTCCCTTGTATTGCCAGCCACCAACGGACTATCGCGTAAGGCAAGCGATACAGTTGCCGTTGAAATACCAAGCGTTTCAGCAATCGTTGAAAGTTTGATCTTTTGAGCCACGCATCCTCCGCCTTGCGCCGCGCGAGATGTAGGGCGTGCGAAAACGCCCCTTAAAATATTTAATTAAAAGATTAAACGCGGAGAGGCAAACCGAAATTCATTTGATTGTCAAATTTCCTCAGGCTCTTCGAAATGTGCAGCCTCGGCCTGAAGGTTATTATCGATTGCCTTCAGCAGGCGCACGAGGTTGCGGATTTCCTTGTCGGAAAAGTCGAGCGTGGCCAGGTGGTCGCAGGCAGATGCTGCCTGCTCGATTGCTTTCACGCTGCCACGGCCCTGCTCAGTGAGAAAGACCTTCGTCAGCCGCGCGTCGTCGGCGTCCGGCTTGCGTTCCAGGAAGCCCTGGGCTTCCATGCGGCCGATCGTGCGGGTCATGGTCGGTGCTTTGACGCCGAGTTTCTGCGCAAGCCCGCCTGCCGTCATGCCGTCGGCTTCGGCAAGCGAGAGAATGACCCCATCCTGGCCGGCATAGAGCCCGCTCTGGAAGAGATTGCGAGAGAGCACCGTGCGCATGGACCGCGCGGCCTGCGTCAAAGCCGGCGAAAGATCGGTGACCGTATATTCGGTATGATCCTTTTTCTTGGATTTCTGCTTCTTGCCGTCCTTGTTCTTCTTCCCCATCGCCATCCCTTGGATCTTTAAGACGTGACAACGCTGCGTTATGACATTGCGCAGGTTCACGTCATAAACAAGGGGCATCGAAACTGTATGACAGCACCTGCCCGGAACTTCGCCGACAACGATCCTTCAACTCCGGCTGAAGACCGCCGGAATTGGATCGCCGTATTGCCGCTTGGCGCGCATGAGCAGCATGGGCCGCACCTGCCGTTCGAAACTGACACACTGATCGCCGAAGGGATAGTCGAGCGGTTGAAGGACGCCCTTCCTTCCGCTTTGCCTGTGACCTTCCTGCCGGCGGAGCCGATCGGCTATTCTATCGAGCACATGGAGGTCGATGGCACAAAGACGCTGACTTACAGCGAAGCGATCCACCGCTGGCTCGGAATTGCCGGAATGCTGCACGGCCTTGGCTTCCGGAAACTGGTGTTGCTGAACGCCCACGGCGGAAATTCGCCGCTGATGACGATCGTCGCAACCGAGGCCCGGGTGAAATTCAACATGCTTGCCGTTGCAACCAGCTGGACCCGCTTCGGCGTACCGGAAGCGGTGATTTCCGCTGAGGATAAGGCAATCGACATCCATGGCGGCGACATCGAAACCTCGGTGATGTTGGCGCTGCATCCGCGTCAGGTCGCCATGTCGAAGGCGGAGAACTTTCCTTCGCGGCAGGCGGAATTCGCAGCGCGCTTCACGCATCTGCGAGCATACGGGCCGCACGCCTTCGGCTGGAAAATGTCCGATCTCAACGATAGGGGCGCGGCAGGGAACGCAGCCGCGGCCACGGCCGAAAAGGGTGAAGCGCTGATCGCGCACTCTGTAAAAGAGCTGGTGGAACTGCTGCAGGACGTGGATGCGTTCGATGCGTCCGAACTCCGATAGAGCAGTCAACCGCAATGTGATCTTATAACATTATAAAACCCTTTGAACTGCCGCCTCCAACTCCTTATATGTGACCGACCATTTTCGAGCCCCTTCGGCGGCCAGCCCATTCTTCGAGGTTCCCATGACCGACGCAATTCCGACTCAGCAGAAGCCAATCCCCGTTACCGTTCTCACCGGCTACCTCGGCGCCGGCAAGACGACGTTGCTCAACCGCATCCTGTCGGAGAACCACGGCAAGAAATATGCGGTCATCGTCAACGAATTCGGCGAGATCGGCATCGACAATGACCTCATCGTCGAATCCGACGAAGAAATCTATGAAATGAACAACGGCTGCGTCTGCTGCACGGTGCGCGGCGACCTGATCCGCGTCGTCGAAGGCCTCATGCGCCGTCCGGGCCGTTTCGACGGCATCATCGTCGAAACCACGGGCCTTGCCGACCCGGTGCCGGTCGCCCAGACCTTCTTCATGGATGACGACGTGCGCGCCAAGACGGAACTCGATGCCGTCGTCGCCCTGGTCGATGCCAAGCACCTGCCGCTCCGCCTGAAGGACAGCCGCGAGGCCGAAGACCAGATCGCCTTTGCCGACGTCGTCATCATCAACAAGACCGACCTCGTGACGCCCGAGGAACTGGCGCAGATCGAGGACATCGTGCGCGCCATCAACCCGAGCGCCCGCGTCTACAAGACGAGCCGCTCCGGCGTCGATCTCGCCCGCGTACTCGACCAAGGTGCCTTCAATCTGGAACGCGCGCTGGAAAACGATCCGAACTTCCTGGAACACGATCACGACGACCACGCGTGCGGTCCGGATTGCGATCACGACCATCACCACCATGCGCACGATCACGACCATGATCACCACCATCATGGTCATGATCACGACCAACACCATCATCACGGCGCCATGTCGGCCATCCATGACGTGACGGTTCAGTCCGTGTCGCTGCGCGGCGGCGAGATGAATGCCGAGCGCTTCTTCCCCTGGATCCAGAAAATCACCCAGACGCAAGGCCCGAATATCCTGCGCCTCAAGGGCATCATCGCCTTCAAGGACGATCCGGAGCGCTATGTCGTCCAGGGCGTGCACATGATCATCGAGGGTGACCATCAGCGTCCGTGGAAGGACGGCGAGAAGCACGAGACGCGGCTCGTCTTCATCGGCCGCGAACTCGACCGCGAAAAGCTCGAAGCATCCTTCAAGGCGTGCGAGGCTGCCGCCTGATGCCGACAGTTGCACCGCTTGATCTCGACGGCCACATCCTGGCCGTCGAATTTTTAGGTGATGTTCCGTTCTTCGCGAATGCCAACGGCACGTTTCACCGGCTGGATGGCGGCGAGAAGGTTTCCGAAGCCCATCAGGGCGGCATGCTCACCTGCATCCGCGACCCCTACAGCGAAAGCCTGATTTCCGGCGGCGAAGACGGCAAGGTGCTGCGTATCGGTGCCGATGCAAGCGTCAGCGAAATTGCCAGCGCGCCGCGCAAGTGGATTTCGCAGGTCGCTGCAGGTCCTCAGGGCGCCATCGCCTATTCCTATGGCAAGAGCACATTCGTCCGTCTTTCCAACGGCGAAACGAAGGAATTCTCCGAAGAACGCACCGTCGAGGGCCTCGCTTTCGCACCGAAGGGCCTGCGCATTGCCGCAGCCCGCTATAATGGCGTTTCGCTGCACTGGGTCGCGACGAGCGCCAAGCCGGTCGACCTCGAATGGAAAGGTGCTCACACCGGCGTCACCTTCTCGCCGGAGGGCAACTTCCTGGTGACGACGATGCAGGAAAATGCACTGCACGGCTGGAAGCTCGAGGTCAAATCCAACAACGAGCCGCGCCACATGCGCATGACCGGCTATCCGGCCAAGGTGAAGTCGCTCTCCTGGTCTCCCAAGGGCAAGTGGCTTGCATCATCGGGAGCGCCGGCGGCGATCGTCTGGCCGTTCCAGGGCAAGGATGGTCCGATGGGCAAGGCACCACTGGAACTCGGCACGCGCGCCAACATCATGGCGACTTCGGTCAAGTTCCACCCGGCCGAAGATATCCTGGCAATCGGCTTCATCGACGGCATGATCCTTGCCGTCCGCCTTGCCGACAGCAAGGAAGCGTTGATCCGCCGCCCCGGCAAGGGCGCGATCACCTCGATGAGCTGGAGCAAGAACGGCAAGCTGCTCGCCTTCGCCTCCGAAGCCGGCGATTGCGGCGTTGTCGATATATCGGCCTGATTTCCCGGTAACAAACACCAACCCGGCGCGGAGTCCTCTCCGCGACGGCTTGCCCGGCCGCGGACGATTTTCCGCGGGGGCCTCTATGCGACATCTTGACCGATCCCGCGTGGCATAGTGTAGCACGCTGCCACCTGCGAAGGGTGCGGGACCGATGATTATTAAAATTATTTCAACCCGTTAGCCATTTCAAATCACTTGCACGCTGCTCCGCGAACAGCGCGAGGCTTTACGCAGCCGACACATGGCATTGATAGCCACTGTCTGCCCGCGCCCTCCGGGACCCCCACTGCGCGCGCGGGCTTTCGCTTTCACTGCAAGAGGATACGATAATGGTTCGATACTCGCGTCGGGTCGCGCTGGCCGCCGGCAGCGCAATAGCTCTCGTTTCGCTCTGTTCCACCGCGATCGCCGACACGGCGACGCCGAATACCGCGACCCCCATCAAGCATCTGGTCGTCATTTTCCAGGAGAACGTATCGTTCGACCACTATTTCGCGACCTATCCGAAGGCTGCGAATGTTGAGGGCGAGCCGAAGTTCACCGCCGCCGCCGATACCCCGACGGACATCAACACGCTGGCCGCCGCCAACCTGCTCGACATCAATCCGAACAAGACCAACAGCGCGAATGGCGCCGATGCTGCAGGTCCCTTCCGTCTCGATCGGACCCAGGCCGCGACGCAATCGCAAAATCACGGCTACACCGCCGAACAGGCAGCCTATGACAATTTTGCCATGGACCTCTTCCCTGCCAATACCGGCCGCGGAACAAAGGGCGGCGCCGGCTCCTTCGGCACCAAGGGCCAGGTCATGGGCTATTATGACGGCAACACCGTCACAGCGCTGTGGAATTACGCTCAGCGCTACGCCATGAATGACAATTCCTTCTCGACCAACTTCGGCCCCTCGACGCCGGGCGCCTTGAACCTCATCTCCGGCCAGACCAACGGGGTCATCCTCCCGCCGGGCTACACGCTTGAAAAGGACGGTACCTATTCCAAGGGTAGGATCGTGCCGGACGGTAACGGCGGCTGGACGGCAATCAGCGACTTCGATCCGACGGGCGACGGCTGCTCGGCCGGCCAGACGGCCCTGATGTACGGCAAGAACATCGGCGACCTCCTGAATGCCCGCAGCATCACCTGGGGCTTCTTCGAGGGCGGCTTCGACCTGACCGCGACTAACAGCGACGGCACGACCGGCTGCAAACGCGCCACGACCTCGGACGTGACGAAGACGAGCAGTGCCGACTACATCCCTCACCATCAGCCGTTCCAGTACTATGCCTCGACGGCCAACCCGCAGCATAAACGGCCTTCCTCCGTCGGGGCGATCGGCACCGGCAATGACGGCGGCGCCAACCACCAGTACGACATGACCGATTTCTACGCCGCGCTGAAGAACGGCAACCTGCCCGCCGTCAGCTTCCTGAAGGCTCCGGCGTACCAGGACGGCCATGCCGGCTATTCCGATCCGCTCGACGAGCAGGAATTCGTCACGACCGCCATCAACGCGGTCCAGAATTCTCCGGACTGGAAAGACACGGCGATCATCATCCTCTATGACGATTCCGACGGCTGGTACGATCACGCCCATGCCGTGGTCAATCCGTCGAATATTCCGGTGAAGGGCTATGACGTCCTGAACGACGGCACCTGCGGCACAGGCACGCCGCTGCCGGGCGTCGACGGCAAGCCGGCGCAGGGCCGCTGCGGCTACGGCACGCGCCAGCCGCTGCTCGTTATCTCGCCCTACGCCAAGGCCAACTATGTCGACCACACGCTGACGGATCAGACCTCCGTTCTGCGCTTCATCGAAGATAACTGGATGGGCGGCCAGCGCATTGGCGGCGGCTCCTTCGATGCCATTGCCGGATCGCTCGACAATATGTTCGATTGGTCTAACGGGAACGCCGCCAAGCTGATCCTCGACACGAAGACCGGCGAGCCGGCTGCCTAAACAGAGAAGAGGAAAACGGCATTGTCCGGCATATCCTATAGACAGGCCGTTTCCCTGGTGGCGCTCGCGGGCATTTCGTTCGCGAGTGCAGCCATCGGCATGGCGAGCCAAAAGCTGGAGCCGGCCGCGCAAGCCGGCGCGACACCGCTAAGTGCGGTTGCGCGGCTCGGTCAGAAAATGTTCTACGATCCGGCGCTATCGGCAGGCGGACAGATGTCCTGCACCAGCTGCCACGACCCGAACAATCACTACGCGCCGGCAAACGATCGCGTGGTGCAGCTCGGCGGCCCTCATCTCGACCAGCCGGGACTTCGCGCGGTGCCTAGCCTGACCTACAAGGCGGCGACACCCCTTTTCGCCGTCGGGGCAGAGAGCGCTGCCGACGAAGCGGCGGAGGCGGCGCCGATGACCGAGGCATCTGGCGTATCGCTTGCCAATGCGCCCACCGCACCTGTCGGACCCATGACTGCGCAGGCTGGCATCAAGGCGGATTCGACCGCCCCGGACCTGGTGCCACAGGGTGGCATGTTCTGGGATGGCAGAGCCGACTCGCTCCAAGAGCAGGCTACAGGCCCGCTGATGTCGCCCTTCGAGATGGCCAATGCGGACAAGGCTGCCCTCTACCGCAAGATCAAGAAACGCTACGGCGACGAACTGTCTGCGCTTTTCGGGGCCGGAATTCTCGCCGATCAGGACATGGCGGTCGCCGAAGCCGGCTTCGCACTCGCGCGCTATCAGATCGAGGAGCCATCCTTCCATTCCTATTCGAGCAAGTACGACGCCTACCTGCGCGGCAGAGCCACGCTTTCGGCGGCCGAGATGCGCGGGCTCAAGCTTTTCGACGATCCGAAGAAGGGCAACTGCGCGTCATGCCATCTCGACAAGGTGACGGCCGACGGCCGCTTCCCCGATTTCACGGACTATGAATTCGAAGCGCTCGGCGCGCCGCGAAATGGAGCCATTCCGGCTAATGCCGATCCGCATTATTTCGATCTCGGCATCTGCGGGCCGCTGCGCCACGACGATTATTCCGCGCAAGCGGCCAATTGCGGCCTCTTCAAGACCCCGACTCTCCGCAACGCCGCCGCGCGTCATGTCTTTTTCCACAACGGCGTCTTCCACACACTGGACGATGTGGTCCGCTTCTACGTCAAGCGCGACACCAATCCGGAGACTATCTATCCAAAGGCTGCCGACGGAAGCGTGCTGAAATATGACGATCTGCCGGAGCAGTATCGCACCAATGTCGACGTGATCGACGCGCCACTCGACCGCAAGCCGGGTCAGCAGCCGGCCCTCGATGATGCGGAAATCGCCGATGTCGTCGCATTCTTGAAAACACTGACCGACGGCTACGATATGGAGGCACGGAAGGCTGGGAATTAAAGGCAGGCGGCGTGCTTCATGCCGCTTGGTGCTCCGGCCGGTAGGCTTCCACGCGGTCGCGGCCCTGCCGCTTGCCGCGATAGAGCGCTTCGTCGGCCCTCTGCAGGATGGCATCGAGGCTTTCCAGTCCCGCCTTTCCTTCGGCGACGCCGATGCTGAGCGTCGGCGAGGCTGCAAGATCGGGACGCACGGCGACGGCTTCCGTCAGCGCGTCGCGGATGCGCTCGGCGACCGCGACCGCCGCATCGAGCGGCTGGCCGCGCAGCACCGCCACGAACTCGTCGCCGCCCTGGCGCGCGAGAACATCCTCCTTGCGGAGCAGACCCTGCGCGGCGGCGGCGAAAATCCGCAGAATGTCGTCGCCGACGGCGTGTCCATGGGTATCGTTGAGCGTCTTGAAGTGATCGATGTCGATGACGAGCAGCGAAACACTCTGGGCCTTGAGGCTGGAAAAATAGCCGGCAAGCCCGCTCCGGTTCAGCGTGCCGGTCAGGGGATCCCGCCGGGCGAGCGCAATCAGCTTGTTGCCGCTGCGCTCGGCGGCGATCAGCACCATCACCATGTTGCGGAGCATGACGAAGACCACGGCCGATACGGCCATCCAGCTATGGATCGGACTGCTGCCGAAGGGATCCGGCCCGCCGATCCTGCCTGTCGCCGCGAGAAAACTTCGCACAGCAAAGATCATCGTCGTGGATGCATATAACCCGACAAGAAGACCAGCCGAATAAAGCCTCTCGCGCCTTGCCATGCCGAGTGCCTCCCGCGCGACGGCAAGATCGCAGAGGCCGCAGATGATTGAGACATAAAGGAGCCGCGCGGAGACCGCTTCCGGCTTGCTCATGAAGAACACGACCGGCAGGCAGGCCGCAGGAATGACCAGCCAGCAGGATCGCCATGCGATGGGCCGTCCTGCGAAGATGCGCACAGCGAAGAACATCAGCATGTAGCCAGCAATGGTTATCACATTTCCACCGTCGATGGAGACATAGGGTGGAGCAAACTCACGCAACGCCACGAGGAGGGAGCCGATGCCGACAAGCAGGTTACTCCCGCCCCACCAGAGCGGCCAGCGTTCGAAGCGGCCAGTCGCATAGGCGGCAAACTGGAGAACGCCCAGAACAAGGCAGCTCACGGCGATAATGAAATAGATCGTGCGCAGGTCCAGAAGCACAGCTCACTCCCGATTCTGTCGCGCACTCTACCGCCTCCGATTTGCAGTTTTATTGGAAGCTTCGGTAAAACTTTAGCAGCCGATGAATTTGCCGCCGGGCTCAGGCAGCCCGCATCGCACTTATGATCTCCGCCAGCACGCCGTGCAGTGCATCCCGATAGCCGTTTCGCGCCGATGGTCCGCTCTCCTGCGAGGTCATCACCACAGTCAGTTTGAGCGAAGGCACGATGTAGAGCATCTGGCCGCCGTAGCCCCAGGCGAAATGCACGTTCTCGCCGCCAAGGCTCCGCTCGAACCAACCATAGCCATAGGCATCGCCGGAGAAGCGAGAATTCGTGCGGGGCTGCCAGGATGCTGCCACCCAATCGGCCGGAACGACTTGCCTTCCCTCCGCTGTCTTGCCGCCGTTGCGGTAGAGCTCGCCAAAGGCAAGCAGCGAGCGGGCGCTCATGGCCATCTGGTTTCCGCCAAGATAGATGCCCTGCGGATCGCGCTCCCAGGCTCCGATGCGGAAATCCGTCACCGGTCCAAGCCATTCCCTTGCCAGGGCAAGCGTTGGCTTGCCGCTCACCTTTGTGAGGATTGCAGACAGGAGATGCGTCGAAGCCGTCGAATAAAGCATCCGCCCGCCAGGCTCGTCATCGAAAGGCTGAGAGAGTGCGAAGCGCACCCAGTTCCGGCTTGAAACCCAGCGTCCGTAGTTCGGTCCCGACATGCGGCCAAGGCCCGCCTGCATGGAGAGCAGGTTGCCGATGGTGATTTCGTTCAGCCGCGGATCCGGTGACTGCGGCAGGTCCGCCTTAAGGATCGGCGCGATCTTCTGATCCGGCCCCTCAAGCAGGCCTTTGCTGATGGCAATGCCGACAAGCGCCGAAATTATCGCCTTCGACGCGGACTTGATATTGGTCGATTCGGACGCCGTATGGCCACGATAACCGCGTTCGGCGACAACCCGCCCGTCCTTTGCAACGATGACCGCCTTCAGCGGTGTCAACGCCTGCCGCGTCTGGAGATTGTCGAGCAGTTCGCCCAGACGCTCCTCCTGCGCAATAGCGGCGAGCGGCAGGAAAAAGATAACGGCGAAGACAACAAAAGTCCTGAGCATGCCCATCACCTAGTGCCGCCCAGTCGATAGATCACGGGTGGGACGAACCCTCTCACGCAGACGTGAAACTTTATCGGCCCCCTTGCAGGTGTCACCTACGGCACGACATAGTCCGGGCCGGATGAATGGAGGAAGAACCTATGGCACGCGTCGTCGTTATCGGAGCAACGGGTCACGTCGGTACCTATCTGGTCCCACGGCTTGTAGAGGCGGGGCACGACGTGGTCGCGATCAGCCGCGGAAACGCCGAGCCCTATACGCGGCATGCCGCGTGGAAGAGCGTCGAGAAGAAGCAGATGGATCGTGCTGCCATGGAAAAGGACGGCAGCTTCGGGCAGGCAATCCGCGCATCGAAGGCCGATATCGTCATCGACAAGATCTGCTTCACGCTCGAGAGTGCGCAGCAGCTTGGGGAAGCCTTGAACGGCCATGTCGGCCATCTCTTGCATACCGGCACGATCTGGACCCACGGCCATTCTCTTGCCGTGCCGACCCGGGAGGACGCGCCGAAGACCCCCTTCGGCGAATACGGCATTCAGAAAAAGGCGATCGAAGACTATTTCCTGCGGGAGGCAAAGCTGCGCGGCCTGCCCGTTACGCTGATCCATCCCGGCCACATTGTCGGTCGCGGATGGGCACCGCTCAACCCGGCGGGGCATTTCAACCTCGCAGCCTTTGAGACCATCGCTCGCGGCGGTCAGCTCACGCTTCCCAATTTTGGGCTGGAAACGGTGCACCATGTCCATGCCGACGACATCGCCGCCCTCTTCATGGCAGCGATCGGCAACTGGCGCGCTTCAACCGGTGAAAGCTTCCACGCCGTTTCGGACCAGGCGCTGACGCTGCGCGGCTATGCCGAGGCCATGTACCGCTGGTTCGGCCATGAACCCAATCTGGCTTTCAAGCCCTATGACGAATGGAAGAAGGATCAGACGCTGGAGGATGCGACGGCGACCTTGGAACATATTGCCCGCAGCCCGAACTGCAGCATGGAGAAGACCCGTAATCTCCTGGATTTCCGGCCGCGCTACAGCTCGCTCGACGCGGTGCAGGACGCAGTCGGCTGGCTGATCGAGACCGGCCGGCTCGGCAGCTGAAAACAGAAAAGCCCCTCCTTTCAGGAGAGGATTCGGTTCGTCAGGCAGCCTTCCGTGCCGGCATCCTGTGCAGCTTCCGCCCCGAGGGAACGATCATGCCCGCTGCACCCTCAAGCCAGCCGTCCGTCAGCTCAAGCGCAAGGAAACGCGCGCGCTCGAAGGGACCGGGCATGACGAGATGGCGAGCCTTGTCTCCGAAGAAGCCGAAGCGCTCGTAATAGGGCGCATCGCCGACGAGCAGGATCGCACCATGTCCACGGTTCTTGGCTTCGAGAAGCGCCGCACGCATCAGCGCCGAGCCAACACCTTTGCCTTCGAAGCTGGAATCGACGGCCAGCGGCCCAAGCAGCAGCGCGTTGATCGGCGTGCCTTCGGTGTTGACGCCCGCTTCGATGTTCCAGAGGCGCACGGTACCGATGACATGACCGTCGCGATCACGTGCCACAAGTGCCAGTCCTTCTGCCGGAATGCGCCCGCGGCGTATCTTCTCCGACGACTTCTTGCGGCGATGCGGCCCCATGGCACGATCGAGCAGGTTTTCACGGGCGACGACATCCGACGGCTTCTCGGAGTCGATGGTGAAGACATGAGGCGCAAAGAATGCGCGGACAGAATCAAGAACAGCGGCCATCTTGGCCTCCCGCACTCAAAACCGTTTCAGACGGTATCGACAGACTATTGTGAAGGTGCCGCCCCGGCTGGCTACGGGGCTGGCGATATCAGATGACGTAGGCCCTCAGCGGCTCGAAGCCGTTGAACGCGACGGCCGAATAGGTCGTCGTATAGGCGCCGGTGCCTTCGATCAGGATCTCGTCACCGATCGAAAGGGAGATCGGCAGCGGATAAAGATTCTTCTCATACAGCACGTCGGCCGAATCGCAGGTCGGGCCAGCAATGACGCAGGGCTCCATCTCGTCGCCGTCACGCTCGGTGCGGATCGGGTAGCGGATGGCTTCGTCCATGGTTTCGGCGAGACCGCCGAACTTGCCGATGTCGAGAAACACCCAGCGAGCAGCGTCGTTGTCCGACTTCTTCGAGATCAGCACCACTTCAGTCTTGATGACGCCGGCATTGCCGACCATGCCGCGGCCCGGCTCGATGATCGTCTTCGGGATCTGGTTGCCGAAGTGATCACGAAGGCTCTGGTTGATCGCGCGACCGTAGGCTTCTGCCGACGGAACGTCACGCAGGTACTTGGTCGGGAAGCCGCCGCCCATATTGACCATCTGCAGGTGGATACCCTGCTTGGCGAGCTGGACGAAGACGCGCTTGGCATCGGCGAGGGCCGAATCCCAGGCATCGACCTTGGTCATCTGCGAACCGACGTGGAACGAGACGCCGTAGGACTCGAGGCCCAGCTGATGAGCATAGACAAGAACGTCGACAGCCATCTGCGGCACGCAGCCGAACTTGCGCGACAGCGGCCATTCAGCACCTTCGCCGTCCGTCAGAACGCGACAGAAGACGCGGGCGCCGGGAGCGGCGCGCGAGATCTTCTCGACTTCCTCATGGCTATCGACAGCAAAAAGGCTGACACCGAGCGCATGTGCGCGGGCAACGTCGCGTTCCTTCTTGATCGTGTTGCCGTAGGAAATGCGGGCAGCGGTCGCACCGGCGTTGAGCGCCATTTCGATTTCAGCGACGGACGCGCAATCGAAGTTGGAGCCCATGTCGGCGAGCAGCTTCAGGACCTCAGGAGCCGGGTTTGCCTTGACGGCATAGTAGATCGCGCTGTCCGGCATCGCATGACGGAAAGCGGAGAAGTTGTCGCGCACGACGTCGAGGTCGACCACCAGGCAGGGACCGTCGGGACGTCGGGTTGCGAGAAAGTCGCGGATGCGCTGAGTGGTCATATCAATCCCTTTTCCAATTCCAGAGCTCCGGCAAAACACCGGAGGACAAAGGGCGATCAATCGCTCGCATAGGAACCAGCCGGTGGAGACCCCGGAACCTTAGCAAGCGCTTGATAGCGCAAATGATGAATCAACGCCGCATAAGCGACATGGATCCGGCTTTGTCTGCCATGGATTGGAGGGAGATTCCCAACCGCACTTCCGGCAATGAAGGTGTGCCTCTTCAGTAACCCCCGCTGATGGAAAGCAGGGAGAGAACAAAAAGGCCCGCACCGTCGTTGCTTCAGGCGTCCTCGCATTCTCCGGTTGGCCGGAATAGCGACTGGAGGGGTTAATTCCAGGTACCTTACCGATTTCCTCACCAATTCGAGGGTTCGGCGGACACCCATGGGCACGTGCGACTTTGGGCTGACCCGGAAATAGGAATATTCGCCGTCATAATCAAGAGAAATTTTATGCTCCAACTCAAAAAAATAATTGAACGCGAAAGGACAATTTGTTCAACGTTCTTCAACAGATATAGAGGATCGCCATGGACACCTTGACCCGCATACGTGCCTTCATCGATGTTGTTGAAGCAGAAGGCTTTTCCGCGGCCGCAAGGCGCACCGGCCGCTCCAAGGCGCTGCTCTCCAAATATGTGCGGGAGCTGGAGGATGAGCTCGGCGCCCTGCTGCTCAACCGCACGACCCGCCAGTTCTCCATGACCGAGGCCGGTCACACCTATTACCGCACCGCCTCGGACATTCTGAAGGAGATCGACAATCTCGCCGATCTGGTCCGCGAGAACAACGCGCTGCTCAAAGGCCGGCTAAGGATTTCCGTACCGCGCACCTTCGTTGATGCGGATGTCGGGCAGTCGCTGATCGACTTTGCCAAGGAGAACCCCGATCTGCAGCTGGAAATCGCTGCCGACGACCGGTTCGTCGACCTGATCGAAGAGAGCTTCGACCTGGCAATTCGCGTCACGAAGCTGGAAGATTCAGGAATGATCGCGCGCAAGATCTCGGATTTCCGCGTGCATGTCTGCGCGACGCCTGAGTTCCTCGAGCGCTATCCGAATATCGAGCACCCGACGGACATTTCCAACGTTCCCTTCATCGTCGACACCAACTCGCGCACGCAGGCGAGCGTCCGTTTCTACAACCCGGACAGCACCTCGTTTGCGGTGGCTGTTTCGGGACCGATCGAAGTGAACAGTCCGCATGCGACATTGCGCGCGGCACTCACCGGTATCGGCATTGCGGTCATTCCGGACTTCATCGCTCGCAAGCCTATCGAGGACGGCCGCCTCGTGACGCTGTTCAATGACTACTTGCCCACGGATCGCGGGATTTACGCCGTCTACCCGCATCGGCGCTACCTGCCGGCAAAAGTCCGCATCTTCGTGGACTACCTCCAGGCCTGGTTCAAGAAGCACCCTTGAGGATCGCCTGAGGCACTTTGCCGCCTTGAGACCAGGTCCCAATTCCGTCCCATTCTCCGGCAAGAAGACACCATCCGATTTGGGCAGAGCGGTAACCCGACAAGATGAAAAAATCGATACTCCCGGTAGCCGCTCTGATCTCGCTTGCGCCGGCCGCGGCTATGGCACATCCGCATATATTCGTCGAAGCTCGGCTCGAAGTCGTTGCGGCACCCGACGGCAGTGTTCAGGAGCTGCGGAACGTCTGGCGCTTCGACGAGATCTTCTCCTCCTCCGTCGTCATGGATTTTGACAAGAACACCGATCTAAAGCTGGAACCCAACGAACTCGCGGAGGTCGGCAAGACGGTCCGGGATTCACTGGCCGACTACGACTACTATATGAACCTGACGATCGACGGCAAAAACGTGACCGTGCAGAAGCCGGACATCATCCACGTCGACTACAAGGAAGGCCAGCTTCTGATGTTCTTCGCGGTGAAGCCCGCGGAGAAGATGCCTCTGAAGGGCAAGCTGACCTTCGGTGTCTACGACCCGACGCTCTATACCTCGATAGACTTTCCAACGGACAACGAACTGGCGCTCGTCGGCGACGGGTTCAAGAGCTGCAAGCATGACGTGCTGCGGCCTGACGCGGACCAGGTGATTGCGGAGAACAAGCAGTCGCTGACGGACGCTTTCTTCAACGACCCGACCGGCACGAACATGTCCAAGCTCTTTGCCACCAGGCTGGAGGTCTCATGCTGAAACCGAACGCCTCGCTGGCCCTTTCCGCGGCCGCGCTCGTGCTTCTTGCCATGACGAGTGTGGCGCATGCGCAGTCGCCGCTCGGCATTGGAACCGCAGAGCCGAGTTTCCAGCCAACAGGCGGGCCGCTGGCGCCGCTATTCCTCTATGTGAATTACGAGCAGCAAGCTTTTTACCGTGCGCTGACAGGCGCGCTGAAAGCAATGCGCGAAGACCCATGGCAGTTGACGTCGCTCATCGGACTTTCCTTTGCCTACGGTGTCTTCCATGCGGCCGGTCCCGGACACGGCAAGGCGGTCATCTCCTCCTACATGATCGCCAACGAGCTCGAACTGAAGCGCGGCGTGGTGATTTCCTTCATCTCTGCCTTCGTTCAAGGCGTGATGGCGGTGGCGCTCGTCGGCGGCGCCTGGCTGGTATTGCGCGGTAGCGGGATAACGCTGACAGAGGCGACGCACGCAATGGAGATCGCAAGCTTTGTGATGGTCATTGCCTTTGGCTGCTGGCTGCTTTTTCGTAAGCTGCGCTCGATGATCGGCGGCTTGCCGCAACTTCAAGCCGTGGCAACATCCGCAGGCCCGGTCAGTATGATGCTCGACTGGAAGGACAATGACAGCCGGGGCGAAGTGGACGCCTACGCCTTCGGCGAGAGCACCGCGCGCAAGGCGGGACACAGGTTCATTTCAGGCATGGCCTGTGAAACCTGCGGCCGATCCCACGCACCGGATCCGTCGCTGCTGGGAGCCGACAAGTTCAGTGTCCGGGAAGCCTGGTCGGCGATCGTTGCAGTCGGCCTTCGCCCCTGCTCCGGGGCGCTGCTCGTCATGACCTTTTCGCTGCTGAACGGACTCTATCTCGGCGGCATTCTTTCCGTGCTCGCCATGTCCCTCGGCACGGCGATTACGGTCGCGATCCTCGCAATCATTGCGGTCACCGCCAAGGGCACGGCCGTCCGCATCGCCGGCCGTGGCTCGGCAACGTCGATCTGGATCGGCAATGCCATCGAAATCCTGGGTGCCGTGCTGGTCATCTGCATGGGTGCACTGCTGCTCGGCGCATCGCTTCAGGGGTGAATGCTCAGCGGCCTTTATTACGCTGGTAGCGAGCGCGCAGCCAGAAAATCACAAAGAAACCAAGGAGCAGGATCGCGCCGACCGCGAAGGCAAGCGCCGGCGAGTAATTGCCGATCCAGAGAACGAGGGTCGGGAGGAAATAGATGACCAGGCCGGCACCCAGCAGAATGACGGCAGCAGCGATCGCCTGCGATCGGCTCTCCGGACTCATGCAAGCCTTTCCTTTTCAATGTCGGCGCGGATATCCTGCAGGCGGCGTCGCTGCTTGCCTTCGCCATCGAAGTTGTCCGGTGAAAGCCAGCTCTCGAAGGCCTCGTTGATCAGCGGCCACTCGCTATCGATCATGGAAAACCAAGCGGTGTCGCGGTTGCGGCGCTTGGAAAGCATGTGCTGGCGGAACACGCCTTCGAAAGTGAAGCCGTAGCGCGCAGCGGTTGTCTTGCTGGCCTCGTTGTTGTTGTCGCACTTCCATTCGTAGCGGCGGTAACCGAGGTCTTCGAAGACATGCTTGGCCATGAGGTAATGCGCTTCGGTCGAAAGCGGTGATCGCTTCATGTCCGCACCATGGGCGACGCCGCCGACTTCGACGACGCCGTTTGCCGGATCGGCGCGCATGTAATTGGCCATGCCGACGATCTTGCCTGTCGCATTGTCACGGAAGACATGCGTCAGCCAGCCGCCTTTCTTGGCGTTTTCGAGCCAGGCGGCGAAATCCTCGATCCCGTTGAAATCATCCTGCGCGAAGTAGAGGAGCAGCGGATTGATGCCCATGCCGCCGAGGCCATCCCAAAGCGCCTGAAGATGCTTCTCACGCACATAAGGCTCGACCGTTACATATCGTCCCTTCAGCGTCACATAGCCGGGCGCCGGCACCTTGAAATTCGATAGATCGCGCATGTCACTCCCCTCTTGTCGAAGAGTGGATAGGCCAGCCGCCTTTGAAAGGCAACCGGTCCCAATGTCACTGAGACAAGCTGATCTTGGCGGAGGAAACCGTTGCCTCGATATGATCTACAAGGGCGTCGGCAAGGCCGAGACGGCCGGCAAGGAGATCGAGATAGCCGCGCTCGGCGCGCGATTCCGGCTCGATCGTCAGGCGCGAGGCCGTATAGAGTTCGACCTTCTGCTCCTCGGTCCTCGCCGCCGCAACCAGCGCATCGAGATTGGTCGGAGAGCCAAGTTCGCGTTCGATGAAGGATGCGGCTTCGCCGGTGACATCGGCAACCTTCATCTTGTCCATGATGAGCGCTTGCTCGGCATCGTCGATATGCCCGTCGGCCTTGGCCGCGGCGATCATTGCGCGGATCAGCACGAGGGCGAACTCGTTGCTGCCAGCGGGCGATTCCGGCCCGAAGCCGGATTCGGCGGGAGCCGACAATACGATCGGTGTCGAAGGCGAAGCCGGATCTGAAGGCTTGGCCGGCGCCTGACCTTCCTTGTAATTCTGATAGGCCTGGTAGCCAAGGCCGGCGATGGCAGCCAGCCCCCCGATCGTCAGCGCATTGCTCGCGATACCGCGGCCCGTCTTCGTTCCAAGAAGTACGGTTGCCAATGCTCCAGCCTTCCACGGATTGTCCTTGGCCAACTGGACGGCATCGCCTGCCCGGTCGCGGACGGTACCGCCGACGCCCGGAATTTGCGATCCTAGAAACTGGTCAAGAAGCTTTTTCGCGTCGAACATCCCTCGTCATCTCCCATTAGCGCCAGAGATGAAGATAGGAGGTCAGGCAGCAAATACAAATGCCGTCGGAAACCGCCGGCATCCCGGATTGAGGAAAAAATATCAGGCCTTCAATGCCGCCGCTTCGGAAGCGAGCTTCGTAATACCTGCCCAATCGCCTGCAGCAACGAGTTCCTTGGGGGCGACCCAGGAACCGCCGACGCAGACGACGTTTGGCAGCGACAGGTAATCATTGGCATTCTTCAGCGAAATGCCGCCAGTCGGGCAGAAGAGCGTGCCGGCAAGCGGTGAGGAGAGCGCCTTGAGATATGCGGCTCCGCCCGCCTGTTCGGCCGGGAAGAACTTCAGCACCTGATAGCCCTCTTCGCGAAGCGCCATGACTTCGCTTACCGTTGCAGCGCCCGGCAGCAGCGGAACCGGCGACTGCGCCGCAGCGTCGAGCAGCTCCTGCGTGGCGCCCGGGCTGACGATGAACTTCGAGCCCGCGGCAACGGCCGCCTCCCAGTGCTGCGCGTTCAGGATCGTACCCGCGCCGACTTCAGCCCCTTCGACTTCTTCCGCGACAGCGCGCACCGCATCGAGCGCCGCGGGCGTGCGCATCGTGATTTCGATTGCCTTCAGCCCACCAGCGACCAGCGCGCGCGCCAGCGAAACGCCGGACTTCACGTCGTCCACGATGAGCACCGGAACGACTGGCTGAAGTTTGAGGATGGAAAGGAGCTTTTCTGTCTTCTCGCCCATGGCCGGATGGTTCCTTTAAACGATTGAATTCGGGTTCCGAATACCCCCAGGAGCCATCGTTGTCGAGACAAATCGACCTCGGCAACAACACGGGTATCGCCACCGGGAAAATTACGCTACGGTACCTTCATCGTCACAAAAGGTTCACTGATATGGCGAAAGAGATCGAGCGGAAGTTTCTAGTACGCAACGACGGCTGGCATTCAAAGGCCGAGACGAGATCGATCCTCAGGCAGGGTTACATCGCCTCGACGGACGATCGTTCTGTGCGGGTGCGCATTCTCGATGGAAAAAGCGCAAGATTGACGGTCAAGATCGGCCGCAGCACGGTTACCCGCGACGAATTCGAGTACGATATTCCCGTTTCCGATGCCGAGGAGCTGCTGCAAAGCGCCATCGGTTTGGTGATAGAAAAGACGCGCTACCGCGTGCCGCATGCAGGCTTCGTCTGGGAAGTCGACGTCTTTTCCGGTGCGCATCGCGGCCTCGTGATTGCGGAAGTGGAAATGAAGTCCGAAAAGGACGATCCCTCCCATCCCGCTTGGCTCGGACGCGAAGTTTCCGGCGATTTCCGCTACTCCAACCAAGCACTCGCGACCGAATTCGAGTACGATCAGGATGCCCTTTCGCATACGGCCTGACGCCGACTTCACCGATGAATTCCGCGATGCCGCCGGCAGGGAGCTGTGGCGGGCAATCGCCGCGCTCGAGCAGCAGCCGGATGGCGCAGATGAGGCCATCCATGACTTCCGTAAGAATCTCAAGAAAGTGCGCTCGCTCTACCGCCTCGTCGCCCGCGAGGTTCCCGATTTTCAGAAGCGCGAAAATGCGCGGCTCAGGGATTCAGCAAGATCGCTCTCCGCGATTCGCGACGCTGCCGCGCTGATCGGAACCGTGGAGTATCTGAAGGAGAAGGCGCGCAGTGCAGAGGAGGCCAAAGCGCTCGGCCGCACCGTCGCCATCCTCGAAGCGCGGCGGGACTGGATGGCCGAGGCCGAAAGCGGCCTCGAGCAGAAGCTGCAGGAAACGGCGGATGTTCTGAAAGGGGCACTCGCCGCGCTCGACGACGTGTCCTTTAGCGGAAGCGGCAAGAAGGCTATCCGCCTTGTCGGCAAGGGCTGGCGTAGAACGGCCAGAAAAGCCCGTGCCGCAATTGCGAGATGTCACGACGAAGCATCCGCCGAAGCCTTTCACGAATTGCGTAAGCGCACGCAGGATTTTCGTGCTTATCACCGACTGCTGACGCCGCTTTGGCCGGCTGCCATGAAGGCGAGGCGCGCAGACGCGAAGGAACTTGTCGATATCCTCGGCCATGTGCACGACCTTGCAGTGCTCGGCGCGCTGGTCGAAGCCGAGCCGCAGCTTTTTACACGAGACGACGACCTGTCGCGCCTGCTGGACAGCATCGCCCATCGCCAGCAGGAGGACAGGCGCGAGTCACTGGTGAAAGCAGAGGCAGTCTTTGCCGGCAAGCCGGCCAAGGAAGCAAAGCACATTGAAGTGCTCTGGCGCGCCGCGGCGTGAAGCGAGGGGGCTTCCGCCCGCGGCGCCGAAGGAGATTGCGCCGCGAGACCATATTCTGTATTTCAGCGCCCATGACCGGCAGCATCAATCACACCAGTCCGTTCCTCGTGGCGGCGCTTTATCATTTTGTATCCGTGCCTCGCTTCGAGAGCCTGCGTGAGCCTTTGGAGGCGCTTTGCGAGGAAAGCGGCGTGAAGGGCACGCTGCTTCTGGCGCATGAAGGCATCAACGGGACGATCGCTGGGCCGGATGCCGGCATCAATACAGTGCTCGCCTATCTGCGGGCGCAGCCGGAATTTTCAGCGCTGGAGCACAAGGAAAGCCGTGCGTCCAAGATGCCGTTCCTGCGCATGAAGGTGAAGCTGAAGAAAGAGATCGTGACGATGGGTGTCGAAGATGTCGACCCCAACAAGGTCGTCGGCACCTATGTGACGCCGCAGGATTGGAATGCGCTGATCTCCGATCCCGACACGATCGTCATCGACACGCGCAACGACTACGAAACGGCGATCGGCACCTTCCGCGGCGCCGTTGACCCGAAGACGAAGACCTTTCGCGAATTTCCCGAATGGGTGCGTCAGAACCCCGGCCTGCATAACAAGCCAAAGATCGCCATGTATTGCACCGGAGGCATCCGCTGCGAAAAGGCGACAGCCTTCATGAAGGAGCAGGGTTTTGACGAGGTGTATCACCTCAAGGGTGGAATTCTGAAATATCTGGAAGAAGTTCCGCAGGAAGAAAGCCTATGGGACGGCGCCTGCTTCGTCTTCGACGAGCGCGTTTCGGTCGAGCACGGATTGAAGGAAGGCGAGCACAAGCTTTGTCATGCCTGCCGCAATCCGATCACGGTCGAGGAAGTCAGTTCGTCTCTCTATGAAGAGGGCGTCTCCTGCAGCAACTGCTATCACAGGCGCACGGAAGACGACCGGCTGCGCTACCGCCAGCGGCAGCATCAGATCGCGCTCGCCAGAAAGCGCGGCCAGAAGCACATCGGGACTTAAGCGGCGCTTGTCGCGCGCCCCAAACGGTCGGGCCGACGGCCTTCTTCCAGCATTTCGGTGATCCTGTCCGCCGGCACCGGCTTACTGAAGAAAAAGCCCTGCAGGCTATCACAGCCGAAGAGACGGACGGCAAGCGCCTGCTCTTCCGTCTCGATGCCCTCGGCGGTCACCGGAATGTTGAGTGAACGGGCCAGGGCAACCGTCGCCTGCAGCATCTCGCGCTGGCTGTCGCTTTCGGTAACGCCCTGGACCAGCGAACGGTCGATCTTGATGCGGTCGAAACCGAACTGGCGCAGATAGCCGATCGATGAAAAGCCCGAACCGAAATCATCGAGCGCAATCTTGAGGCCGAGCGTCTTCAGCCGCTCGATGGACTGGCGTGTGCGCTGCGGGTTCTGGATCATATAGCCTTCAGTGATCTCCAGCGTCACGCGCTCTGCCTCGATGCCCGTCTGTTTAAGGACATAGCGCACGTAGTCAGCAAAGGCCGGGTTGCGGAACTGACCGGGGGAAACGTTTACGGCCACACGCAGTTCCGGCCATTGCTTGGCGGTCTCGCAAGCCTTGCGCAGCACGAAGAGACCGAGGGCCTCGATAAGTCCGCTGGTTTCCGCGATCGGAATGAATATCTCCGGCGAGACCGGGCCATGGCCGGGGCGATTCCAACGCACCAGGGCTTCGACGCCATACATCTCGTGTGTGGATGCATCGATCAGCGGCTGATACACGAGTGTCAGATCGCCGGTGTCGATCGCCGTGCGCAGGTCGAGTTCGAGCGCATTGCGCTCCTCCCGGTCGGCATCCATGAGTGGATCGTAAAGCGTCATGCGCGCCCGGCCGGCTTCCTTTGCCTTGTACATCGCCAGATCGGCACGGCGGACCAATTCTTCGCGGCCAATCGCGCCGGCCGCAGACATCGCGATGCCGATGCTGGCTCCTACGACGACAACCCGACGGCCAATTTCCAGTGGTTCGGCCAGGAAATCGAGAATCTGTTCCGAAAGCTGGAGAGCATCGGCGTTGCCGCCGTCGGACAGGAAAGCAATTGCGAATTCATCACCGCCGATGCGAGCCAGAACCGCGCCTTCAGGTATCAGCATCCTGAGGCCCGCAGCAACCGCGCGGATCAACTGGTCGCCGGTGCCGTGGCCATAGCTGTCGTTGACTTCCTTGAACCCGTCAAGATCAAGATAGAGAAGCAATACGCTCTTGCCGGTCTGCTTCGCCTCGGCAACGATCTCGTCGACGGCCAACCCGAGACCCTCGCGGTTCGAGAGCCCGCTCAGGCGATCGCGGAGCGCGTCCTCGCGAGCGCTGATTTCCTCCGCCTTGAGGCGGCGTCCGGCGAGCCAACCAATGACGAGCAGCACGGCAAAAAACAGCCCGACGAGACCGAGCGCCTTGACAACCATCGGCCACACCTGTGCGTAGCCGATATCGCCCGGGGAGCGGGAAACCCAAACGAGTTTGCCGAGCGCCTCTCCCGCCGCATCATTGATTGCCACGGAATATTGCGCGTCGTACGTCGATGGCACCAGCTTCAAACCGGGGATGAGATAGGTCTCGCCGAGCGCTGCGATCTTTTTATCGGTCAGATGGCGCACAAGGATCAAGTAGCGGCGCTGATCGGCTGGCATATCCAGCGCACCGAATTTCCCCCGCACGAGTGCAAGGCCAACCATAGCAACTCCGCTCTTCGTACCGACGAAGCCGACGGCCTCTGGCGACTGCAGACCGGCCGTCTTCACGCTATCGAACAGCGCCCAGAGGGAGGGCGAGAAGAAATCGTTGAGCGCTTCCTTCATCGGCTGGCCGTTGCGATAGGCAATCAGCGGCTTCTTGTCTTCGCCAATGACGATCGTCATGTCGAAAAGCGGAGTGTCGGCGGACGCTTCACCGTAGTTGTCGATCGTCCAAGCCATCCCATCCGCAGAATAGACATTGGCCACGGCATCGTTCCATGTCGAATAGTCGTTGAGCGTGGCGCCAAGCTGCTCCTGGACTGTCTTGATCGCGCCTGTCGTCGTCTCCCGCGAACGCTCGTCATCAAGAACGTTGGCGTTCTCGGCCACATGTGACAGCGCCGTCAGCACCATGACGGTCACCACTGCTACGATGAGCGCAAAGGAAAACAGGACACCTACGACGGTCGTATGGCGGCCGATCCCCGAATACTGGCTTTTCTGCCCAAAGAACGCAGGCATACATTGATCCTCAACCCTCGGGGACCTTGCCAGCCAAGGTTTCAAAAACGGTTAAAGCCGCAGCACGAGAATTGCTCAGCATGACTTTTTCAAATACGAATCTTAAAAACGAAAAAAGACCCTTCCCGCCGAGCGGGAAGGGTCAGATCAAGCCGGAAATTTAATCTCTCGCTTACCAGCTGGCGATCACGGTACCCTTGAAGGTGTCGGCGATGAACTGCTTGACGGCATCGCTGTGATAGGACTCCACCAGAGTTTTGACCCAAGGCTGATCCTTGTCCTGACTACGCACCGCAATGACGTTTGCATAAGGAGACTTTTCGCTTTCGATGGCGATTGCATCCTTCTTGGGGTTGAGGCCAGCTTCCAGCGCGTAGTTGGTGTTGATGACAGCGGCATCGACATCATCCAGCGAGCGCGGCAGCTGGGCCGCATCGAGCTCGGCAAACTCGATGTTCTTCGGGTTTTCGGTAATGTCGGCCGGGGTCACCTTCAATCCGGCATCCGGCTTCACCTTGATCAGGCCCTTGGAGGCAAGGACCAGAAGAGCGCGGCCGCCATTGGTCGGGTCGTTCGGAATGCCGATCGTCGCGCCATCCTTCAGCTCGTCGAGGTTCTTCACCTTCTTGGAATAGACACCCATCGGGGTGGTAATGGTGAGGCCGACGCTGACGATGTCGAAGCCGCGGTCGGCAATCTGGTTGTCTAGATACGGCTGGTGCTGGAAGGAATTGGCATTAAGTTCGCCGTCGGCCAGCGCCTGGTTCGGAACCACATAGTCGGAGAATTCGAGGATCTCGATGTCCAGGCCCTTCTCGGCTGCGATTTCCTTGACCTTCTCCATGATCTGAGCGTGCTCACCGGAGGTCACGCCGACCTTGATGGTTTCCGCAAGCGCCGGGAAGGCGGCGAAGGCAGCGAGTGCGGCCGCGAGGATGAGCTTCTTCATGGATGTCTCCTTCATGTTATCGTTCAAACAGGTTGGCAAGCGGCCAGTCTTGGGAGGCTGGATTTCGGAAATCAGGTCTTACGGCTGCGCTTGTCGAAGCGGCGGGCGAGCGCATCGCCCGCGCTCTGGATGACCTGGACGAGCACGATCAGCACCACGACGACAGCAAGCATCACTTCCGGCATGAAGCGCTGGTAGCCATAGCGGATGCCGAGGTCTCCGAGGCCGCCGCCGCCAACCGCGCCGACCATGGCGGAATAACCGACCAGGCTGACCAGCGTGAGAGTGAGCGCCAGGGTAAGTCCTGGCTTGGCTTCGGCAAGCAGCACCTTGAAGACGATCTGCAGCGGTGTCGCGCCCATTGCGCGGGCAGCCTCGATCAAGCCCTTGTCCACCTCGCGGATCGCCGCCTCCGCAAGTCTTGCGACGAAGGGAATGGTCGCGATCGTGAGCGGCACGATCGCCGCATAGGTGCCGATCGAGGTGCCGGTGACGAGGCGAGTGAAGGGAATGATGGCCACGACGAGGATGATGAAGGGCGTCGAGCGCGCCGCGTTGACGATCACGCCAATGACGCGGTTGCTCACAGGGGCCGGGAAAAGCTCGCCCTTGCCGCTGGTCGCCAGAAATACGCCGATCGGCAGGCCGATCAGCGAGCCGACGAGGCCGGAGATGGCCACCATCTGCAGCGTCTGGAGAAGCGCCTTGTAGAGCAGGTTGAAGAGCATATCAGGCGACATAGCCGAGCACCTCCGCAATGAGGCCATTCATTTCGAAGAATTTGTCCGCTTTCGCGGTGGTCGCATCATCGGCCGAATAGGCGATGATGAGCGAGCCATAGGGCTCTCCGCCGATCTCATCGACCGTGCCGGCGATGATGTTGATATCCGAACCCAATGTTTGAATAAGCTGCGAGATCAGCGGCTGTTCCGCAGTCGCGCCGAAGAAAGTGACACGCACGGCAACGCGCCCGCCCGCTGCCTTTTGCGGCTGCAGGCTCGATGCGAGCGCTGTCGGAAGCTTCGAGCCTGGCAGGCCAGCAAGGAGCGCCCGCGTTGTCGGATGTTGCGGCTGTGTGAATACATCGAAGGTGCGGCCGCGCTCGACGATAACGCCCCGGTCGATTACGGCAACGTCGCTTGTAACGGCTTTGACAACTTCCATCTCGTGCGTGATCAGAAGCACGGTAAGGCCAAGCTCGGCATTGATGCGCTTCAGCAGCTCTAGGATCGACTGGGTGGTTTCCGGGTCGAGCGCCGAGGTCGCTTCGTCGGAAAGCAAGAGCTTCGGCTGCGTGGCAAGCGCGCGGGCGATACCAACGCGCTGCTTCTGGCCGCCGGAAAGTTCGGCCGGATAGCGATCGCGCTTGTCGGAAAGGCCAACGAGATCGAGCAGAGGCTCGACGCGCGCGCGGATGGCATCCCGCTTGAAACCGGCGATTTCCAGTGGCAGCGCGACATTCCCGTAGGCAGTGCGCGAAGAAAGCAGGTTGAAATGCTGGAAGATCATGCCAACCGAACGGCGGAGAGCCCGCAGGCCCGCCTCATCCAGATCGGGCACATTGACACCATCGACGATGACCTTGCCGCTTGTCGGGCGCTCCAGCCCATTGACGAGGCGGATCAGCGTCGACTTGCCGGCGCCGGAGCGGCCGATGATGCCGGTGATGGAGCCGCGCGCGACGGCGAAATCGACCGCGTCAACGGCGGTGAAGGATTTGCCTTCGGCGCCGAAGCGTTTCGATACATTCTCAAAGACAACGGCATTTGCAGCGGCGGCGGCGGGTTTGGGGTCGGGTTGCATCTATGCTCTCGAAGTTCAAAAAATCCTGTGCGCATCGAAGGGCCCAGGACAGGCGCATGAGTCAGGCCGGCATTCGGTAGCGCATTCGGAACAGAGAGGCAGTCTTTAACATTGCAAAACCGTAATGTTCAATTTCATCCACGCATGGCAGCCATGCGCCGCGAAACGCCATACCTTATGGGCGGAATGATAGCGGATTAAACAGAGAGATTTTTTCTTTGAATTGAGTGCCGAAGAAAAAAGCGTCTCACTTCAGGAAAAACGCCGTTCAGGAGACGGTCGTCTCGATCGCTGCGCGGAAGGTATTCAGGGCAACAGCCAGAGTTCCATCTTTCGCCGCAGCCATCAGCGCCTCTCGTTGCGCATCTGGCGTCTTGCCGAGAACCGGGACTCTGAGGAAAGCCTGCGGAATGATCGCAAAGGACATCGTCGTCAGCACCTCTTGCAGCTGTGACAGTACGAATTCGCCGCGATGCGAAGTGTGAGCGAGCATCAGCGGCTTGAACGGCACCTCGTCACGGGAGACCAGCCAGTCCAGAGCATTCTTGAAGCCGCCTGGGATGCCATGCGCATATTCCGGACAGGCGACGATGACGCCATCTGCGGCGCGGACCTTCGTCGCAAACTCTTCGACGATCGCCGGCGTGCTCTCGCCTTCCCGATCAGGATTGAAGATCGGCAGGTCGCCGATCAGATCGCAGATTTCGATCGATATGCCCTCAGGCGCATGCCTGCTAAGGGCTTCCAGCAGCAGGCGGTTCGTCGAGGCCGGCCGCTGGCTGCCGCAAAGCGCATAGAGAAGGATCGGCTTTTCCATGCGGTCCGGCTTACGCCTTCGCTTCGATTCGCGCCATCGACAGTGCGGTCATGCCGTCTTGTGATTGCCCTTGGGAAACTGGCTCGCAAGCTTGCGATACCACTTGCCGCTCTTCTTGACCGTGCGCACCTGCGTTTCGTAATCGACATGAACCAGGCCGAAACGCATCTTGTAGCCCTCTGCCCACTCGAAATTGTCCATCAGGCTCCAGGCGAAATAGCCGCGCATCGGATAGCCGTCCTTGATGAGATCGGCGACGACGGCAAGGTGATCGCTGTAATAATCGAGGCGCGGCTGATCGTCGACCTCCCCATTGACGATGCCCATGTTGTAGCAGGCCCCGTTTTCGGTGATGTAGCATTCCGGGAGCTCGTAGCGGCGGTAGAGATCTTCGACGACATTCTTCAGGCCCGGCGCATAGACTTCCCAGCCGATGTCGGTCTTCACGTCGCTGACACGCGGCGCCTCAAGCGTCCAAGGAAAATCGCCGCTCCTGGCCGGATCGTCGGCAACGCGCAAAGGCGTGTAATAGTTGAGGCCCCACCAATCGAGCTTCTGGCTGATGATCTTCAAATCGCCGTCCTCGACGGCAGGCATGCGATCGCCGAGCGCTTCCACGAATTCCGGCGGATATTCGCCCTTGAAGACGGGATCGAAGAAGGCACCATTGTGGAATTGATGCGCCCGCTCGCCGGCGGCAAGGTCTGCCTCGCTCTGCGACCCTGGAATGACGGACATCGCGTTGAGTACCAGGCCCACCGGAACATTCGGCGCTTCGGACCGGACAGCCTCGACGGCGAGACCGTGCGCAAGGTTCATGGTGTGCATGGCATAAAGCGCCGCCTGCATATTACGTTCGCCCGGCGCATGGATGCCGTAAAGATGACTGAGCCAGACGATGCACCACGGCTCGTTGAACGTGGCCACGCTGTCGAGCCGGTCGCCGAGACGACGCATGACGGTCTGCGCGTAGCGCTGATAGGCGTAAGCCGTCGAACGCGCCGTCCAGCCGCCATCTCCCATCAAGGTCAATGGTAGGTCCCAATGATAGAGCGTCGCGAATGTCTTGATGCCGCGCGCCTTGCAGCCGTCGACCAGGCGATCGTAGAAATCGAGGCCTGCTTCGTTCACCGGTCCGGTGCCGTCGGGAATAATGCGCGGCCAGGCGATCGAAAAACGGTACGCCTTCACACCCATCGATTTGATGAGATCGAGGTCCTCATCGAGGCGGTTGTAGTGATCGCAGGCGACATCACCGTTCTGGCGGTTATAGACGCGCCCGGGCATGTTGCAGAAGGCGTCCCAGATGGACGGCTTGCGCCCATCGGCCTTGGAGGCGCCCTCGATCTGGAAGGCAGCCGTTGCAACGCCAAAGGTGAAATCGCCCGGAAAGCGAGCGGCAAGAAGCTTCGGATCGTACATCTGGAACCCCGTGGATTGCGGCATAGTGGCGGTTTAGCCAAGCATCGATGGCTTGTACAGACTAAACTGTAACGTTGCAGGTACACCATTCTCCGCTGGGCGATCGGCGCCGTGGATCTGGCCGCGCCTCCAGCTATATCCGATAACGCTAATGTCAGCAGTCGTGATTTGTCATTCCGGCGACCGTCGATAGAGACGTCTCTGAATTCTTGGGGGATGAAAGGAATCCTATGCTCTCTTCGATCCATCTGGCGCAGCCCCATCTTCTCAGCGTGCTGCGCATCGTCTCGTCGCTTGTGCTCTTCAGCTACGGAACGCAGAAGATCCTGCATTTTCCGGCTGCAGCGAGCGTTCCACCGGTCGGCTCGCTCCCGTGGATCGCAGGGCTGCTGGAACTGACGCTGGGCTTCCTTGTGCTGGTCGGCTTCAAGACGCGCGTTGCAGCCTTCGTCCTCTCCGGCCTGATGGCCTTCGCCTATTTCATCGCGCATGCGTCGAAGAGCTTCTACCCGGCGCAGAACGGCGGCGTGGCCGCAATCCTCTTCTGCTTCCTATTCCTGTACTTCGTCGCGGCCGGTGCCGGCCCATTCAGCATCGATGCGCTGATGAGGCGAAAGCAAGTGGCCGCCTGAAACGGTCTCGCACGATCCGAGGCGGCAGATAGCTGCCGCTTCGATCATCCTAACGCCGAAGAACGGCATCAAAGCTTCTGCGGGCTGTCCTTCAGCTTCACGGCCATGGTGACAGTGCCGCGCACGATGATGTCGTTTCGCGAGCCGCGATTGAGATCCGCACTGCTCGTGAGATTGGTGATCTGGCAGCTCTCAGCCAGCGTCTCCAGAATGAGATCGCACTGCCCGCCAGCCATGACGTAGAACCCTTTCTGGGCCGCCTTGATCTGGTCGGCAAGTTCCTGCCCCGCGTCAACAGGAACCGACAGGGAGACAGTCGTCTGCACGTTGACCATTCCGGGAACGCGCTGGCCAGCATAGAAGTTGGGCACCCGATTGGGAACTTCCTGCGACAATGCCGGAAACGCTGCGAGCGCCAATGCACATGTCACTAGTCTGGCAGAAGATTTCATAGGGCCTCTCCATCCGGTTGCACCCACTTCTGCCACGGCGCTGTTAAACGATAATGAGCGCACTCCCTAAGATTGGAAAGAATGCGCCCAAAAGTTGCATCAATCAGTCGTTTGGCGCGAAGATCAGACCTTGACCCAGGCCCCGTTCCTCTTGGACGAAGCAACGCAGGCCTCGACGAACGCCACGCCCTTCACGCCGTCATCGACCGTCGGGTAGATGACGGCCTTGTCTACGGCCTTGCCTTTTTTCGCCGCGTGGATTGCGTGAGCGGCTTCCGTGTAGATAGTCGCAAAGGCTTCCAGATAGCCTTCCGGATGGCCCGATGGAACGCGCGAAACGCGGGCCGCAGCGGCCCCTGCTCCGGCACCGCCGCGGGTGATCAGCCGCTTCGGCTCGCCGAACGGCGTGAACCAGAGATAGTTCGGATCGGCCTGAACCCACTCGATACCACCCTTGGTGCCGTAAACACGGACCTTCAGACCGTTCTCATGACCGGGCGCCACCTGACTGCACCAGAGCATGCCCTTGGCCGGCTTTTCCGAACCTTTGGCCTTGAAGCGCAGCATCACGTGGGCGTTGTCGTCCAGCCGGCGGCCCGGAACAAAGCTGTCGAGGTCGGCCGCCAGACTGTCGAGTTCAAGGCCGCTGACGAAGCTGGCGAGGTTATAGGCATGCGTGCCGATATCGCCCGTCGAACCGCCGACGCCGGACTGCGCCGGGTCGGTGCGCCATGCGGCCTGCTTCTGGCCCGTCTGCTCGACCGCCTCGGTCAGCCAGTCCTGCGGATATTCCGCCTGCACGACGCGGATATCGCCAAGCTCGCCATTGGCAATCATTTCCCTGGCCTGACGCACCATCGGATAACCGGTGTAATTGTGCGTCAGCACGAAAAGCGCACCGCTTTCGTCGGCCACCTTTTTGAGCTTCTTCGCATCGGCCAGATTGGAGGTCAGCGGCTTGTCGCAGATGACATGGATGCCCCGCTTCAGAAATTCCTTGGCGGCGTCATAATGGACGTGGTTCGGCGTGACGATCGAGACCGCCTCGATGCCGTTCTTCAGCTTCGCTTCGCGGATCGCCATCTCGCGATAGCTGGAATAGGTGCGCGACGGGTCGAGGCCAAGCTCACGGCCCGATGCGACCGCCTTTTCCGGCGTGGAAGACAGTGCTCCCGCAACGAGTTCAAACTTGTCGTCGAGCCGGGCTGCCATGCGATGGACGGCCCCGATAAACGCGCCGGCACCACCGCCCACCATGCCGAGACGGATGCGCGGCTCGCGGGTCTGCTCGCTGGATGCTTCAATTGCCATGAGATTCCTCCAAAAAATGAGTGTTCAGCGACGGTTGCCAAGAATCCCTTCTCCCCAGCGGGGAGAAGGTGGCGGCAGCCGGATGAGGGGGCTGGCGGCAGAGGATGCCCTTCGCCATTCGCTCGGGCCTTGCTTCGCTCCGCCCCCTCATCTGTCCTTCGGACATCTTCTCCCCGCTGGGGAGAAGGGAAAGCCGCTTACGAAAGCCCGAGCATGCGGCGGTTGGCAGCCTGGTCCGTGCCGCTGCCCGCGAAATCGTCGAACGCCTTTTCCGTCACGCGGATGATATGTGCCTTGACGAATTCGGCCCCTTCGCGCGCACCGTCCTCCGGATGCTTCAGGGCGCATTCCCATTCGACCACCGCCCAGCCGTCGAAGTCGTTCGCGGTCATCTTCGAGAAGACGGCGCCGAAATCGACCTGGCCGTCGCCCAGCGACCGGAAGCGGCCGGCGCGCTCGACCCAGCCCTGATAACCGCCGTAGACGCCCTGCCGCCCCGTCGGATTGAACTCCGCATCCTTGACGTGGAACATCTTGATGCGGTCCTTGTAGATGTCGATGTTCTCGAGATAGTCGAGGCACTGCAGGACATAATGCGACGGGTCGTAGAGCATGTTGGCGCGCGGATGGTTTCCGACGCGCTCCAGGAACATCTCGTAGGTGACGCCGTCATGCAGGTCTTCACCGGGATGGATCTCGTAGCAGACATCGACGCCTTGAGCATCGGCGTGATCGAGGATCGGCTTCCAGCGGCGCGCAAGCTCGTCAAATGCGGTCTCGACGAGACCGGCCGGACGCTGCGGCCAGGGATAGATGAAGGGCCAGGCGAGCGCGCCGGAGAAGGTGGCATGCGCCTTGATACCGAGGTGCTTCGAGGCCGTCAGCGCCATCTTGACCTGCTCGACAGCCCACTCCTGCCGCGCCTTCGGATTACCGCGCACCTCGGGTGCGGCGAAACCGTCGAAGGCTTCGTCATAGGCCGGATGAACGGCGACGAGCTGGCCTTGCAGGTGCGTCGACAACTCGGTGATTTCCACGCCGTTCTCGCGCGCCTTGCCGGCGAATTCGTCGCAATAATCCTTGGAGCTTGCAGCCTTCTTCAGGTCGATCAGCTGGCCCGCCCAGGTCGGAACCTGCACGCCTTTGTAGCCGGTATCGGCGGCCCATTTGGTGATGGCATCCCATGAGTTGAAAGGCGCAACATCGCCCGCGAACTGCCCGAGGAACAAGCCCGGCCCTTTAATCGTCTTCATGTCAGAATCCTCCCTGATGTCGACCGTAAACGTTTATGGAGCCTTCTAGCATACCTTTCGGCGGAATAAGGCGCCTCCACGGGCTTACGGCCGATGTCGCTGAAAAGCTGAAAGTCAAGCAGTTGAAACTAATCATGCCTGTCCGGAAGCCGCAAGAGGTACGTGCCGCATTGCGGAAACTCCTGACGAACAGACAAAGAAAATGCGCCCATCCTGTCGGATGGGCGCACCGGGATCAAATGATCAGAACGGAGAATCCGGGAAGTAGAAGTCCTTGGCATTGTCCTTCGTGACAAGCGTCGCGTCGAGGACGAAGGTGCCGCGCACCGGAACCTGGCCGTAGAGGCCGGCAGCCGTCAGTTCCATGGCCGTACCGACCATTGCCGGCGGATAGAGAACATCGACCGGGATCAACTTGTCGCCGTCCATGACCTTCTTGACCATGTCCTTGGAGCCGGCGCCAGCGACGACATACTTGATGTCGGTCCGCTTGGCCTGCTCGATCGCCTGCAGCACGCCGACAGCCATGTCGTCATCCTGGCACCAGACCACATCGATCTTCGGATACTTCGTCAGATAGTCCTGCATGACCTTGAAGGCATCATCGCGGTTCCAGTTGCCGTACTGACGGTCGAGAACCTTGACCTTGGAGCCGGCAATGCCCTTGTCGAAGCCGTCCTGGCGCTGCTGGTCGATCGGGATCGGCAGACCGCGGATGACAACGACTTCGGCGTCCGGCGTCTGCGCAGCAATGTACTTGCCGGCGACTTCGCCGAGCGCCGGGTTGTTTCCAGCAACGTAAAGGTCGCGGACGGAGTCGTCGTTGGTCGACGGCGCGCGGTCGACGAGAGCGACGTACTTGCCCTTGCCCTTGACTTCCTTGATGGCGTTGACGAGCGGATCCGGATCCGACGGCAGGATGACGAGGGCATCGATGCCCTGCGTGTCAAGATCCTGCACCGCGTTCGCCTGGCTGGCGGCGTCCGGCGAGGTCTTGACGATGACGTTCAGGCCCGGATGCTGTTCCATCAGCTTCTTGGCGATGCGTTCGGCATGAAACACGACGCCCGAGGTCCAACCATGGTCGGCGGCCGGAATGGACACGCCGATGGTAAACTTCTTATCCTGTGCGTATGCGGTACCCGCCAGAGTGATGGCCGCAACCGCAAGACCCAACATGAGTTTGCGCATTCTATTTCCTCCCAATAAACGTCAGGGACTTTTCCTACCGTCAACCGGACGCCCTGTGATCCCGGCTAATTTCTGGAGCCGATCCGCTATGATTTGCGGACCAGCGAGCGCTGCACCAGCATGGCGATGATGATGATCGCACCCTGGATCGCACCGATGAGATATTCGCTGATGAAGTTCGACAGCAGCATGATGTTGCCGACGAGCTCGAGAATGAAGGCACCGCAAATCGTGCCCCAGACACGACCGGCACCGCCCTTCAGCGCCGTGCCGCCAACGACGACAGCGGTGATAGCCTGCAGCTCCCACAGGATGCCGGTCGTTGCCGAGGTCGAGCCCAGGCGTGGCACATAAAGCAGCACGGCGATGGCGACACAGAGCCCCTGGATGACGAAGGCGATGGTGCGCACGCGATTGACCGCAATGCCGGAATAGCGCGCGACATCGCTGTTGGAACCGACCGCGACGACATGCCGGCCGTAGCGCGTACGATAAAGGATGAAGGCCGCAACGGCCGTGACCGCCAGGATTACGACGATCGGCACCGGCACGCCGAGAATGCTGCCAAAATAGGCTGGACGGTAAAGCGTCTGAATGTCGGGCGAGCGCAGCGTAATCGCCCCGCCCTGCGAGAGCCAGGTTGTCAGGCCGCGATAAATACCCATGGTGCCGAGAGTGGCAATGAAAGGCTCGATCCTGCCGACCGTGGTGATCAGACCATTGGCAAGTCCGCAGAGCGCGCCGGCAACGAGCGTGAATAGGAGCGCAGCGGCCAGCATCAACGTCGGATCGGCAATCACACCGGAATTCATCAACAGGATCATCAGACTGGCGACGAAGGCCACCATCGAGCCAACGGAAAGGTCGAGATCCCCCGCAGAAATGACGAAGGTGGCGCCGACAGCAATGATGGCGATGAAGGCGCAGCGCGTCGCGACATTTGCAAGGTTGGTGATGCCGATGAAGTTCGGATTGACCAGCGCGCCCACGATCAGCAGCAATATCAGGGCTGCAAAAGGCGCAATGGCCCGCAGGTCGATATCCCGCCAGGGCCGACGCCTGATCTCCCTGGTCTCCTCGTTCACACTCGTCTCCAAACCAACCTCCCGCCCGCAAATTCGATGGGCATCATATGTGCGCGGCGCGCCAAGCGCGGCCGCCTTCCCCGCCAGCGTCAGGCGGCTTTCTTCTTCAATCCGGCGGCGTAGCGCATGATCTCCTGTTCGGAGATCTCGTCGCCCTCGAGCACGCCGACGATCCGTCCCTCACGCATCACGACGACCCGCGTGCAGAGGCCGATCACCTCAGGCATCTCCGAAGAGACGACGATGATCGACCGTCCGTCGCGCGCCAGCGCCGAGATGAAATGATAAATCTGCTGCTTGGTGCCGACATCGATGCCGCGCGTCGGCTCGTCGATGATGATGATTTCGGGCTCGGTCTCCATGACCTTGGCAAGCAGCAGCTTCTGCTGGTTGCCGCCCGACATACGGCCGGCGACGATATTGGTATCGCGAACGCGGATATCGAAGCGCCGCCGCGCCTTGGCGAGCGCCTTCGCCTCGCTGCTCGGGCTGAGATAGCCGTGCCGCGAATGCTGGCCGAGCGACTGTAGCGTCAGATTGGTCATCATGCCGGAGCGCAGGAGCAGGCCCTTCGACTTGCGATCCTTCGTCATGTAGGCAAGCCCGGCGCGATTGGCGGCATGCACATCGCCCGACGGAACCGATTCACCGCGAATGTGGACCTCTCCCGAAGCACGGCTGCGAAGCCCGGCGATCGCCTCCATCAGCTCCGTACGACCGGAGCCGATCATGCCTGAAAAACCGATGATCTCGCCCTTGCGAACCTCGAAACTGGCATCCTGAACATAACCCGTCGACACGCTTTCGACCCGAAGGACGACTTCCTCGTCGACGTTGGGCTCCACCTTGGTGGGATAGAGACTTGAAAGCTCGCGCCCGACCATCAGCTGGGCAATCGACTCGCCGTCGAGCATCGAGGTGGGGGCCGTCTTGACCCACTGACCATCGCGCAGCACGGTCACGCGGTCGGTGATTTCCATCACCTCGTCGAGCTTATGAGACACGAAGATGAAGCTCGTGCCCGCGTCGCGCAGCTTGCGCACCTGCCGGAACAGGAAATTCGTCTCTTCGCGCGACAGCACCGCCGTCGGCTCGTCCATAATGACGACGCGCGCATCGCGGCTGATTGCCTTGGCGATTTCCACCATCTGTTTGTCCGCGATCGACAATGTGCCGATGATGGCATTCTCGTCGACGTGCGAACCCAGGAGATCGAGTGCCTTGCGGGTCTCGGCGCGCATGTATTTGCGGTCGAGCACGCCGAAACGCGTGACTTCGCGGCCTAGAAAAAGGCTCTCTGTGACCGTCAGATGTTCGGCGAGATTGAATTCCTGATGGATGAGAACGATGCCCAGCGCTTCGGCCGCGCCGTTGGCCGGCAGCACGACCGGCTTGCCGTCGAGCAAGATCTCACCCGAGCTTGGCTGCTCGAAGCCGGACATAACCTTGACCAACGTCGACTTGCCCGCGCCGTTTTCACCCATCAAAGCATGGATTTCGCCGGCGCGTAGATCGAAATTGACACTGAAGAGGACTTGCACGCCGCTGAACGACTTGCAGATGCGCCGCGCGGACAACACCACAGGCGCGGCGTCGACTGGATCCACACTCATTGATTGGCTTCCTCCCCTGCGGCTCCCATCCGCTTAAGGCCATATGTAAACCTTTACACGACGTATGTAAAGGTTTACATCATTGTTGCACACAGATCTGCCGGCCCCGGCGTTTGACCTCCCGGCAAGTCTGTGTAGTGTCGCGGCGAAGGCATCCCAAGGCAGGACGCAGTGTCGAATTCCACGCCCGCAACCATAGAAGACGTCGCTCGGATCGCCGAGGTTTCGATCGCGACGGTATCGCGGGCAATCCACATGCCGGAAAAGGTCGCGAACTCGACACGCCTGAAAGTCAATCAGGCGATCGCTATCACTGGCTACACCACGAATGCCATGGCCCGCAGCCTGCGGCTCGGCCGGTCGAACATGATTCTCGTGGTCGCCCCAGATATCGGTGATCCGAATTTCTCCAACATTCTCGTCGGCCTTGAGAATGAAGCCCGCGCCCATGGCTACGGCATCCTGATCGGCCATACGCAGAACGATGCCCAGCGCGGTCTCGAATATCTGAAATTCCTGAATTCCAACCAGGCCGCCGGTCTGATCCTCTTTACCGGCATCCTGCCTTTCGGCCATCAGACGATGACCGCCCGTCTGCCGCCAAGCGTCGGCGTCTTCGAACCGGTTTTCAATGGCGGCATCCCCTATGTCGGCGTCGACGATGTGGAAGGCGCTAGAAAGGCGGTCGATTTGCTGCTTGCCGAGGGCCACCGCAACATTGCCTTCATCGGCGATTCGCGTACACGCCTTGCCTATAGCAGGCGGCGTCAGGGCTATGACGCCGGGCTCGATGCAGCAGGCGTCGCACCCGATATGCGCATCATCCTCGAAGGCGACGGGACGCTGGAAAGCGGCCGCCACGCTGTCGAGCAGCTTTTCATGCGCGACACGCTGCCGACCGCCTTCATGTGTGTGAACGACCAGACGGCGATCGGCGTGATGATTGGCCTCGGCGCCCGCGGCTACGACATTCCGACCGACTTCTCCGTGACCGGCTTCGACGATGTGCCACAGGCCGTCTTCATGTCGCCGCCGCTCACCACCATCCGCCAGCCGCGAACCGCGATCGGCAAGCAGGCCATGGCGCTACTTCTGGAATTTCTCTCCGACGGCCAGCCGGCGGAGACCGAAATCCTGCTGCGGCCGGATCTTGTGGTGCGCAATTCGGTCGGCGCACCGTCGCGGCGATGGACGAAACGCTGACATCGGCTAGCGGGATAGTCCCGGCGCGAGTAGCACCCGCGATGCATTTATTTCACCCGCTTGAATGTCCACTTCACGACCTATTCGCCGCTTCGCTTCAGCGAAAAGCCGGGAAGCCTTTGCTTCCCGACCCTCTCCCATTAACCGCCGATCAAACGTAGCGGTTGACGATATTTTCCAGAAGTTCCTGCTTGCCGGACTTCGGCTGCGGATTGACGTCTTTGCTTTCAACCCAATGGGCAATCTGTTCGAGCGAGTATTCGCCGCGGAAGAGCTTCTGGCCTTCAGCCGAATCCCAGCCGGCATAGCGGTCGGCAAGCGGCTTCGAAAGGGCCTTGTGCTCGACCATCTTGGCGGCGGCCTTAAGCCCGCGGGCGCAGCAATCCATGCCGCCGATGTGGCCGATCAGCAGATCTGCCGGATCGAGCGACTGGCGGCGCAGCTTCGCATCAAAGTTCGTGCCGCCAGTGGTGAAACCGCCGTTCTGCAGGACCTGGTAGTAGGCGAGCGCCATTTCCGGCACGTTGTTCGGGAACTGGTCGGTATCCCAGCCGGACTGATAGTCGTTGCGGTTCATGTCGATCGAGCCGAAGATGCCGAGCGCGCCGGCGAGCGCCAGCTCGTGCTCGAAGGAATGGCCGGCGAGGATCGCGTGGCCCTGCTCGATGTTAACCTTCACCTCGTTTTCGAGGCCGTGCTTCTTGAGGAAGCCGTAAACGGTCGCGACATCGTAGTCGTACTGGTGCTTGGTCGGCTCCTGCGGCTTCGGCTCGATGAGGATCGTGCCCTTGAAGCCGATCTTGTGCTTATACTCGACGACGAGGTTGAGGAACCGGCCGAGCTGATCGAGTTCGCGCTTCATGTCGGTGTTGAGCAGGGTCTCGTAACCTTCGCGGCCACCCCACAGAACGTAGTTCTGGCCGCCGAGCTTCTGCGTGGCGTCGATGCAGGTCTTCACGGTTGCTGCGGCGAAAGCAAAGACGTCCGGATCCGGGTTGGTGGCCGCACCGCTCATGTAGCGGCGATTGGAGAAGAGGTTTGCCGTACCCCAGAGCAGTTTGACGCCGGTGGCGGCCTGCTTTTCCGCGAAGTAGTCGACGATCTCGTTCAGGTTCTTCGTGTTCTCGGCGAAGTTCTTGCCTTCCGGGCGCACGTCAGCGTCGTGGAAGCAGTAGAACGGCGTGCCGAGAAGTTGGAAGAATTCGAAGGCGACATCGGCCTTCAGCTTCGCCGCCTTCATCGTGTCTTCGAACCACGGGCGCAGGAAAGTCTGGCCACCGAACGGGTCGCCGCCCGGCCAGGTGAAGCTGTGCCAGTAGGCGACGGCAAAGCGGAGATGATCCTCCATGCGCTTGCCGAGGACGATCTCATCCGGCTGGTAGTAGCGGAAGGCCAGCGGGTTGGTGCTGTCCGGGCCTTCATATTTCACTTTCTGGATATCGCCGAAAAATCCGGTGCTCATGACCATGTCTCCTTGGGTTCAATTTGTTGTTCTGCCGTGCGGCGCCCCCTCATCCGCCTGCCGGCACCTTCTCCCCAACGGGGAGAAGAGACTCGCTGCAGTGTTGCGATCCCTTCAGAGGCAGACACTGCGGACTCCCCCTCTCCCCTCGGGGAGAGGGTAGGGTGAGGGGGTGGCCCAATTCCGTTCAGCCCGCCAGCGACCTGATCGCCGGGTAAAGCGCACGGTAGCGCTTGTAGGCATCCTCGTAGGCAGCGCTCAAAGCCGTGACCGGCTCGATCGTCCCTGTCGTCTTTGGCGGCGCGCAGACGACAACCGGATCGGCGCCGGTGGCGGCAATGAGGCCGAGACGGGCGGCACCGAAGGCCGCGCCGAAATCGCCGTCTGCCGGCAGGTCGACCGGAACACCGAGCGCAGTCGCAATCGAAGCAAGCCAATAGCGCGAGCGCGAGCCGCCGCCGATGGCAGTAACGCGTGAAATGTCGGTTCCGGCCGAACGCAGCGCCTCGAGATTGTCGCGGATGGCGAAGGACACACCTTCCAGCACCGCCTGCGTCAGCACCGCACGGCTGCTCTCGTGAGCAAGGCCGATGAAGGCGCCGCGGATGACGGCATCGTTGTGCGGCGTG